>JAZNNZ010000185.1:0-18486 GCA_045580525.1 Acutalibacteraceae bacterium | reverse complement strand
GGCCGCCATAGTTTTTGTAACGTCAAAATAATTTTTATAATTAAATAAACCCATAAAAAACCTCTTTAAAACCAAAAAATTTTTTGATGAACTTACTTTTTGTTATTTTACCATTTTATTTATAAATATACAAGTAAAATTATAAAATATATATTGTAAAACATAAAAAAATGTTATATAATAATTAAGCCGTATGTTTAGGCGTGCAAGTTAACGGGTCCTGTGCGATGGGCGGCTGTGAACCATGTCAGGCGGGGAACCGAGCAGCATTAAGCAGTTTTGCTCATGCGCCGCAGCAAATCGGTTGACTTGCACACCTAAATGTATGGCAAATTTTTTAAGTAAAGGAATTACAAGATGTATCAGGCTCTTTACAGAAAATATCGTCCAAAAAGCTTTTCAGACGTTGTTGGACAGTCTGCAATTACCAAAACGTTACAAAACGCGGTAAGTACGGGCAAAATTTCTCACGCCTATTTATTTACGGGCACTCGCGGAACAGGTAAAACCACCTGCGCCAAAATTTTGGCCGCCGCAGTTAACTGTGAACATAGCGTTAACGGTAACCCCTGCTTTGAGTGTGAAAGCTGTAAAACCGTGCTTTCGGGCTGTACCGATATTGTTGAAATGGACGCTGCAAGTAACAACGGTGTTAACGACGTAAGAGAGCTTCGTGAACAAATTGCATTTTTACCAACCGCACTTAAATACCGCGTTTATATTATAGATGAGGTTCATATGCTTTCGGGTCCCGCGTTTAATGCGCTTCTTAAAACGTTGGAAGAACCGCCAAGCCACGTAATTTTTGTTTTGGCCACAACCGAAGTGCATAAATTACCCGCAACCATTCTTTCGCGTTGCCAAAGGTATGATTTTAAGCGTATTGACAGCGCGGTAATAAAAGAACGTCTAATAAAAGTTAGCAAAGAAGAAGGCTTTGTTTTAGAAGATACCGCGGCCGATCTTATTGCCGCATTAGCAGAAGGCGGTATGCGTGACGGTCTTTCAATACTTGACCAATGCTCCGGCTGTTCAGATACCGTTACAGAGCAGGTTGTTACAGAAATTTGCGGCATTGCAGATTTTACCAAACAAAACGACTTTGTTGCGGCGGTGGCCAACGCAAAAGCAGACGCGGCATTAAAGGTTATAGATTTAGTTTATGCTTCAAGCATTGATTTAAAACGTTTTTGTGATGATTTACTAATGTATTTCAGAAATATGCTGGTGGTTAAAACCGTAAAAGATAACCGCCCGTTAATTGTTACTACCACAGAACAGTATGAAACGGTAGTAAAAATGGCAGAAAACTTTAAAATTCATCAAATTATGGCGGCTATAGATACAATTTACGCCACAAAGGACGCAATGCGCGACTCAAACAAACGTGCAGAAATGGAGCTTTGCGCCATAAGACTTTGCTCACACTTTAAGGGCGTAACATTAGAAGAATTAAACGATAGACTTTCTGCTTTAGAAGGCGGCGCAGTAGTAGTTAAAAAGCCAATAAAAACAGAAGCGCCCCAATCGGCAGAGCCTAAAAATGAAGCAGAACCAACAGAAGAAATTCCGTTGCCAACGGATAACGATATACCTAAAACCGAAGACCAGAACGGTCTGGTGGTCGTTACCAAGTGGCCCGAAATTTTAGAAGAGGTTAAAAAGAACAACAAACTGTTTTTTGGTGCACTTTACGGTTCAAAGGCGTATATTAAAGATGGCCGCGTACTTATTGATGCAAAAAACGAACAGTTCAGAACCATGATAAATGGAAATCCACAACTAAAAGAAATGCTAAAAGATTCAATAAAAACGGTGCTGGGCCAAGCATATAATATTGGACCCTACGTGCCACCCAAAAAAGAAGAGATTGATCCGCTTATAGCGTTTACAAATTCATTAAATTAGGAGTAGCAAAATGAAAGTTAGAATTCCACAAGGACCAAGCCAAAAAGACCTTATGCAACAGGTGCAACAAATGCAGATTGATGCTCAAAATAAGCAGGAAGAACTAGATAACAGCGAATATACCGCTACTTCCGGCGGCGGTGTAGTTAGCGTTACTATTAACGGTTTATACGAAATTAAGTCAATAAAAATTGATCCCGATCTTATTGAAGATGCAAAAGAAGACCCTGAAATGCTTGAAGATTTTATTACCGTTGCAGTTAACGAAGCGGTAAATACCGCAAGAAAAACAAGTGAAGAGGAAATGGCTAAAATTACCGGCAGAATGCAAATTCCCGGTATGCCTGGGTTATTTTAATGAGCTACGAAATTGCCCCACTACAAAGACTGATTGAACAGTTTGCGCGGCTTCCGGGTATTGGCAAAAAAACCGCAATGAGACTTGCTTTTTATCTGCTTTCTCGTACAGAAGAAGAAGCAAAGGCTTTTGCAGATGCAATTATGGATGCCAAACAGAGTGTGCATTATTGTAAGGTTTGTCAGAATATTACCGATAAGGACGTTTGCGATATCTGCAGTGATATCAGACGTGATAAATCGGTTATTTGTGTGGTTGAAAGCGAAAGAGATATTCCTGTTTTTGAAAGAACGGGTGAGTATCACGGTCTTTATCACGTTTTACACGGTGCTTTAAGTCCGTTAGACGGGGTAAATCCTGAAGACCTTAAAATTAAAGAGCTTATAGCGCGTCTTTCGGACGGTACCGTAACAGAAGTAATTATGGCAACCAACCCCACGGTTGAAGGTGAAGCCACCGCAAGTTATATTAGTAGATTCATAAAGCCGATGGGTATAAAAATTACCCGTTTGGCATATGGCATAGCGGTTGGAAGCGACCTGGAATATGCCGATGAAATATCACTTTCTCACGCCCTTGAGGGACGAAAAGAAATATAAAAAATCTAATCCCCCAATGGTTTTGGGGGATTTTTTGCTTGGTGGAAATAAAAATTCAGCGTAGAATTTAAAGTATCCCTCCGTCTTGCCTATTGGCAAGACACCTCCCTTTGAGATATGGGAGGTTATAAGGAAATTTATTAAATAGTAAAGAAGGGAAAATTATGAAAAACTTTTTTAAAAATCTTTTTGAAAAGCTTAAGGGCGTTTATATGATTTTTTTAAGGAGCGCCCACAATGTTGTTTTAGCCATAAAAAAGTGGTTAAAAAATTTAGACCACAAAAAAATAAAAAGGTTTTTCATAATTATTGTTTCGATTTTTGTGTCGCTTTGTGTTTTGGTAGCTATTTATGCGCTGACTGTAAACGCATACGTAGTAAATTCAACAAAACAGCAGATTATAACCGCGGATGAAGCCGCTAAAATAGAAGGTTTTGACTGTATAATAGTGCTTGGGTGTCAGGTAAAGGCAGATGGCAGTCCAAGTCATATGCTCCGCGACCGCCTGACACGCGCGGTAGAGCTTTATAAAAGTGGTGTGGCACCCAAAATTTTAATGAGCGGCGACCACGGAAGAACCAACTATAACGAAGTTAAAACCATGAAGCAATTTGCTATAGATAACGGTGTAAAAAGTGAAGATATTTTTATGGACCACGCAGGTTTTTCTACCTATGAAACGGTTTACAGAGCAAGAGATATTTTTAAATGTAAAAAGGCGGTTATTGTAACACAAGAATATCACATTTACAGAGCGTTATATATAGGAAATGCTTTAGGGGTTGAGCTTTACGGAGTAACGAGTGATTATAACCGTTACTATGGTCAGACAATGCGTGATATTCGTGAAATTCTTGCACGAAATAAAGACTTTTTAACTTCAATTTTTAAACCAAAACCCACCTTTTTGGGTGAAGAAATTTCTATAAAAACTAATGGAGATATAACTAACGATTATAAATAAAAATATGGACAAACTTTTAATTATAGATGGCAGTAATCTGCTGTTTCAAATGTTTTTTGGTATGCCAAGCCGCATTTATAATAAGGCGGGTAAGGGCATATGGGGCACACTTGGGTTTGTGGGTGCTACTTTAAAAATTATAAAAATGGTTAAACCCAGTCATATAGCGGTGTTTTTTGACAGCGAGTGCAAAAATATTCGTAAAGAGTTAGACTCTGACTATAAAGCCAACCGCCCCGATTATAACGACCTACCCGACGAAGAAAACCCTTTTTCACAAATAGAAGATATTTATGCCTGTCTTGATTATTTAAAAATAAAGCACCAAGAAATTACCACCTGCGAAGTTGATGACCTTATTGCTTCTTATGTTAGCAAATTTAAAAACGAAGCGGAAATTGTAATTTCTTCGTATGATAGTGACTTTTTTCAGTTAATATCAAGCAGCGTAACAGTGCTACGCTACCGTGGTGAAAATTCGGTGCTTTGCACCCCTTATTACATACAAGAAAAACTGGGTATTACCCCAAATGTTTATGCCGATTTTAAATCTTTAACAGGAGATAACGCCGATAATATAAAGGGTGTTAAAGGGGTGGGACCCAAAACTGCGGCAAAGCTTATAAACACCTTTGGTAATTTAGAAAATCTTATTAATAATGCAGAAAAAATAGAAAAAGCATCAATAAAAACAGCGGTAACGGAAGATGTTGACCGACTAATGCTAAATTATAAGCTAATAAAGCTTGACGGTGGGCTTAAGCTACCCTTTAGTTTAACAGAACTAAAACATAGCGGCATAACAGAAACCACAACCGCCACCTTAAAAGCGGTTAAAATTATGGATTAAAAAATAAAAACCGCCTAAAATAGACGGTTTTTGGCGCGCTTGAAGGAATTCGAATCCCCGACCTTCCGCTTAGGAGGCGGACGCTCTATCCTGCTGAGCTACAAGCGCAAATTTGCCTAAATATTTTACACTAAAAGGAATAAAAAGTCAATTATGCTAAAAGACATATCAAAAATTATAGCCGAATTTTTACCCGGAGTTCCCTTTGGGGTTTGTTCTGTTACGCAAATTGGTAAGCCCCATTCTACCCGTTTAGAAAAAAATGGGCTTAACACCGCTTTTATGTTTGCCTTTCCGTATAAGGTAAAGGATGAAGCGCCCAAAAACATTTCGCGCTATGCCGCGGTGGGCGACTACCACGAAATTATAATACCAAAATTAAGGCTTTTGGCAGAAAAGTTGACGGAAAAATTTAAAGATTATACCTTTAAAGCATATGCAGATTATTCACCCATTTTAGAAGTAGAAGCGGCAAGTCGTGCCGGGCTTGGAGTAATTGGTAAAAACGGACTTTTAATAAACAAAGACTACGGTTCTTTTGTGTTTTTGGGTGAAATTTTGTGTGATATACCCTTTGAAGACGAAGGTAAAATTGACACCTGTGAAGACTGTGGACTGTGTGCCGCATCTTGCCCCGTTGGGTTAAAAAAGGAAGTATGTGTTTCTTTATTAACACAAAAAAAGGGCGAATTAACAGTAGCGGAAAAAGAACAAATAAGGGATATAAATTCTTGTTTTGGGTGTGACGTTTGTCAAAACGTGTGCCCAAAAAACAAAACCGCAAAAAGCACATTTTTAGAAGAATTTTTATTAAGCTATAAAAACGAATTTGTGCCAAATGAAGACTCCATAAACCGCGCATACAATTGGCGCGGCAAAGAAGTTCCAATAAGAAATTACAATATTTTAGAAGAAAAATAACACAATATTTTTACAGTTAATTCACAATTTTGCAACTGTAAAAATAAAGGTTTTAAAGATAATACTTTGTAATAGGGGGTAATATAATGCAAAACGGAAAAAGCAAAATTTTAATAGCAGATGATGAAAAACGCATAACATTGCTGGTGTCTGATTATCTTAATGCGGCAGGCTTTACAACCGTAAACGTTTTTAACGGACTTGAAGCGCTTAATTCGGTAAAAAATGACGACACAATTGATTTAGCAATTTTAGATATTATGATGCCCGAAATGGACGGTTGGGAAGCTACCAAAAAAATCAGAGAGTTTTCTAATATTCCAATAATTATGCTAACCGCTCGTAGCGAAGAGTTTGATCAGCTGGTTGGTTTTGAAAACGGTGCAGACGATTACGTTACAAAGCCTTTTTCTCTGGCGGTGCTTACAAAAAGAATTGAAGCACTTCTTCGCCGCGCAAACGGACTTAAACAGAGCGAAACCAATCAAAACGAAGGGCTTTATATAAACCGTGATGCCTATGTTGCATATTTAGATGGTGAGCTGTTACAGTTAACCTTAAAAGAATATGAAATTTTATTATATTTTAACGATAACCCCGGACTTGTGCTTAACCGCGATCAGATTTTAAATGCGGTTTGGGGATATGATTTTGAAGGAGACGCCCGTACGGTTGATAGCCACGTGGCAAGATTAAGAACAAAACTAAAAGAGTATGGTTCTTTACACATTAAAACCGTTTACGGAATAGGCTATAAATATGAAAAATAGAGCATTAACCCACCGTTTATGGTTCAGGTTATTTTTAAAAGTAACCATAGTTTTTTTATCTTTGGTTTTGTTTATAATGGTTTGCAACACGTTGTTTTTAGACGATTATTATATAAGAAACCAAAAGGTACAGCTTATAGAAAACCGTGCAAGAATAGAAAAGCTTGATTTAGCTAACAAAACCGAAACCATAAAGTATTTAACCGAGCTTTACGAGCATCACGGCGTAGAAACCGAAATATATTCTAAAAACGGTGTAACGCTTTATACTACCTACGGTGGTCAAATTGTTGATTATTTATATGGTCCGGGAGATAACAAGCTGGATATGCAGCATAAATATTTAACGGTTGAAGACTCAAAAACTCTGCCGGACGGTTCGGTAATAGAAACCGCAATAGAAAATAACAGTGGTATAAAATATATTGTTTACCGTGTGCAAAAAAGTAATTATTTTATTGAAACCCGCACCCGTATACAGCTGCTTAAAGACAGCGCGTCGGTTGCAAATAACTTTATTTTATTAATAATTATTACCTGCTTGGGTATTGGCATAATTTCAATAATAATTGTTTCTCACCGCTCTGCAAAGCCTATTGCAGAAATGAATAATATTACCAAAAATATGGCGGCGTTAGATTTCAGCCAAAAAATTTCCGAAGAAAGTAAGGATGAAATCGGAGAACTTGCGGTGTCTATAAATAACCTTTCAGATACGCTCGATACTACCCTTAAAGATTTAAGAGATAAAAATCAAAGACTTGAAAATGAAATTGAGCGCGAAAGAGAGCTTACTAATATGCGCCAAGGCTTTGTTGCAAACGTTTCTCACGAGCTGAAAACTCCAATTTCAATAATAGGCGGTTACGCAGAAGCTCTAAAGGAAAATATAGACAACGAAAAGCGCGAAATGTACTGCGATACAATTATTGATGAAAGCAAACGTATGAACAAGCTTGTGTTAGCGCTTTTAAACCTTTCAAAGGTTGAAAGCGGCGGACAAGAGTTGAATTTGCGCGAATTTAGCATTAAAGATTTAACAGAAATGTTAGCTTTAAGAATTGTATCTAAAGAAGATTTAATTTTAGAGCTTGAAGATATAATGGTTGTTGCCGATCCCGATTTAATAGAACAGGTATTAAAAAGCTATTTAGAAAATGCGGTTTCGCATAATACCGGTAAAATTACCGTAAAAACAAATGTAAAAAACAATAAAGCTTATGTTGAAATTAATAACGATGGCGAAAACATAACCAAAGAGCAAATGCCGCATATCTGGCAAAGCTTTTATAGGGGAGATACTTCTCATAAAAGAGATAGCACCCGTTTTGGTTTAGGTCTTTCAATTGTAAGCGCAATAATAAAACTTCATAAAGAAGATTGCGGGGTATATAATACCGCAAACGGTGTAAGCTTTTGGTTTACGCTAAAACTTAAAAAATAAAAATTATTTAAAGCGGCTTCGCCTAATAAGACGAAGCCGCTTATTCTTTGCTCATTTTTTAAGTGTGCAACCGGGGTAATACCAGCTTAAAATTTGTGTGTAAGAGTTGCCGCTTTGTGCCATATATTCCGCGCCCGTGCGGCTTAAACCAAGCAGTGTTCCTTCCCCCTTTACGCTAAAAACAAATGAGTTTTCTTTAAACGAAACGTCAAAGCACGCAGAAGGCAAATTAAATAAATTTTTAAATTCTTCACCACCGAAATCCTTACCCAAAACCGTTATTTTTAAAACGCTTCCCGCTTTGGTTTTTTCGGTTTTTTCTATGTATTTTTCCGGGCTTTCGGTAAAGGTTAAAGAGTGCTCTTTTAGGGTGTCTTTAAATTCTTCGGTTGTCACAATCTTTTCGGTTAAATATTTTTCACTTAGTAAATCTCCTGCGCTTTCAACGCTTATAAGATAGGGAAATTCGCCTGAAAGAAAATTTTTGGCATCTTCTGTAACACCGCTTGAAATATTGTGCCTTATGGCGTTTATGGGTTTATTGTCATAAAGCACACTTTGTCCCAAAACCGCTAAAACAGCATTGGAAAATTTATCATACAAAGCGGTATAATCGTCGCCCCATTTTTCTTTTAATTTATCGTTTGTAATAAAACCGTCAAGACTATCGTTAAAGTCAAAATTTTTGGCTTCGCTTTTATTTTTGTGGTATAAAGCAAGTGTAAAAGCCGCCACAGCTTCTGCCTTTATGGTCTCTATAGAGGCGTCTTTATTTAAATTGTTTGCCGCAACAGACAGGCAATAATCAAAGGCTGAAACGTCACGTATTTCGGCGGTTTCGGTTATATAAACCTTAAAGTCGGAGTTGTTTTGTGTGCCGCCACTTGAAAAGGCGCAAAGCGGCATAAGTAAAAGCGAAAGCATAAGTATAATAATCAGCGCAAAATATAAACCCTTCATTTTTGTTTCCTTTTTTTGTTTTTTAAAATTATATGCTTAAAAAAACAAAAAAATCACCGCCAAAACGGTGATTTATAAGGAATAATATTTTATATACCAAACAGGGCTAACGCCAGTCCCGAAAGTGCGCTTACAAAGTAGCAAACAACAATAATTTTTAATGCGGATTTTTTATTTTTGTTTTTAAAAAGCGCCACAAATCCAAAACCTGCCCCGGCAGAAAGTCCCGCAAATGCGGCGGAAAAACTAATGCTTCCTTTAATTAAAAGTTCGGTTATAAGTACCGAAATTGAGCAACCCGGTATAAGACCAACCGCCGCGGTTATAAAGGGAGAGGCTAGACTCCCCTTTAGCAGAATTTCTTCTAAAAATTGGTGGGAAAGCTCATGTGAAATAAAGTTTATTACAAGCATTGTAATAAAAATAAAAAGGGCGGTTTTAAGGGTATGTTCAAGGGCGTGTTTAATAAGATGCAAATAGCTGTGGTTTTTATGATGGTGCTCTTTATGTTCTTTGTGGTGTTCTTCATTTTCACAACTATCAAACGCCACTTCTTTTTCTGTGTTTTCAAGCAGCGGATCGTTTTTAAAAAGGGTTAAATTAAGCAAAAATCCAAAACCGCAACCAAACAAAAACTTAAGCAAAAACAGCGGCAAAATATATTTAAAAGCAGAAAAATCTGTTAAAAGCACCGGTAAGGCTTCATCACTTGTAGCAAAAAATACCGCAATTAAGGTTCCGCCAAGAATTGCTTTTTCGTTATAAAAGGTTGCGGCCGCTGCAGAAAAGCCGCACTGTGGAATAAGCCCAACCGAAGCCCCGATTATTGGACCTATTTTGTTGAGCTTTTTAAAGTTAACCTTTTTTGCCTTACTGCGATGATTTAAAAACGAAAGCAATAAATAACACAAAAACAGTAGAGGTAAGGTTAAAAGACTGTCTGTAAAAGTTTCTTTAATTACGTGAAGCATTTATTTTACCCTTTGTTTTTTATATAAATATTTTAATAACAAACCGCAAATTTGTCAATAAAGTTATGTTTCTATAAATATTTGCATATACTCCATTTAGGGAGTGGATGATATGTGTAAAACAATAAAATTAAAGCCATTAATTATCAGTATTTTAATTCCTTTGGCGGTTGGCGGACTTTCAAGTTTGCTTTCTTTAAACGGGTTTAAAGAGTTTGAAAGCATAAATAAACCCGCCTTTACGCCGCCCGGCATTCTTTTTCCAATTGTATGGACTATTTTGTATATTTTAATGGGTATTTCAAGTTATATAATTTATATGTCTAAATGCGAAAACAAGAGCTTTTTGTATAAGATTTATGCGTTGCAGTTAGGCTTTAATTTTTTGTGGTCAATTTTATTTTTTAGTTTTAAGCTTTATTGGTTTGCTTTTGTATGGCTAATAGTACTTGATATACTTATTGCTGCTATGATTTATTATTTTTACGGTTGCAAAAAGAGTGCGGGACTATTGCAAATACCATATTTATTGTGGGTAAGCTTTGCCGGGGTGCTTAATTTTTATATAGCGTTATTAAATTAAGGTTTGTATTGCCGCTTATTTAGCGGCATTTTTTTATTGCTAAAATAAAGTCTATATGTTATTATAAAATAGGTAAAATATATATTATTTATTGCGAGGATTACCTATTAATGACAATTGCCTTAAAAATTTTAGCATTTATTAGTGCTTGTGGCATTGCAATGTTTGATTTTTCAAAATTTCAAATTATTGCAGAAAACCCATATTATTTTGATCAGATTATTTCATACTACTTTTTACCCGCAGGGCTTTTACTATCTCTGTTTTATTTTACGGGATTACTTGAAAATAAAATTTTCAAAAAAATTGCAGCCGTTTTATTAATGGTTTTTGCTTCTTTGCACGGAGCTTTAAAGTTAGCAGATTTAATTTTAAACCTTGCAAGTAAAACTATTGATAATTACGAAAACACCTATCAATGCTTTATTTGGATTTCACAACTAATACTACTAGCGTCGTTTTTTATTTTGGGCTTGTCATTCTTTAAAAACAAACTTCAAAAGGTAGCGGCTTATATTTTAATAGCAAGTATAATTCCCTATATTTTAAGCTATGCCTATTATATTTATTTTGGCGGCTATAGCTTGTCGCAGATTGTCGATACACAAAGTGATATTTTCTTTATTGTACCGCAGATTTTTGTGCTTATTGGCTACGTTGGTATTTATTTTAAAGAAGTTTGGATGGAAAACGATTTACTGTAAAAAGGAATAACGCAAATGAATATTTCACATAAATCAACACTTAAAAGTACCCTTTCAGAGTTTGACGTGGGGCTAAAAAAGTCGTTAGGTCAAAACTTTTTGGTAGAACCGGGTATTCCAATAAAAATTGCTGAAAGCGTTACAGACGCTGAAGGGGTTATAGAAATTGGGCCGGGCGCAGGGGTATTAACAAAAGAATTGTGCAGCCGCTTTAAAAAGGTGGTTGCAATTGAGCTTGATAAACGTTTAGAGCCAATTTTAAACAAAACTTTAGCAGAGTTTGATAATTATCAAATTATTTTTGAAGACGTGCTTAAGGTTGATCTTAAAAAGATAATTGAAGAAATGGGGGTAAAAAAAGTAGCGGTTGCTGCTAATTTGCCCTATTACATTACAAGCCCCGTTATTATGGCACTGCTTGAACAAAATCTGCCGCTAACAAGCATTACCGTAATGGTGCAAAAAGAAGCGGCCGAAAGGCTTACCGCAAAAATTCCAAGCAGAAATGCAGGTTCTATTAGCTACACCGTAAATTATTATTCTGTACCGGAATATTTGTTTAACGTTTCGCGCGGTTGCTTTATGCCCCCGCCAAACGTAGATAGTGCGGTTATTCGTTTTAATTTATTAACCGAACCACCCGTAAAAGCAGATAACGAAAAGAATCTTTTTAAGCTTATAAAGGCGGCCTTTATTCACCGCAGAAAAACTCTTGTAAATTCTGTTAATGCAGAAACGGGTATAAATAAAGAAAAAATAGTATTAGCGCTTGAAAGCCTTTCGCTTTCGCCTACCGTTCGCGCAGAAGCCTTAAGCTTAGAAGATTTTGCAAATTTAAGTAATATTTTATTTTAAAAACAAGGAACGAAAAATATGAAAAACATTTTTGAAGGACAGGTTTTAGACGCTCTGCCAATTATGGGTGGCATAGTTTTTGCCTACGTTGAAGAAAAAACCGATGATGGCAAAACGATTATTGCTTATCAGCATATAAATTTTGACACCGGCAGAACTGCCAACGTTTCTAAAACAATTTTTCAACTTGCAAAGTTTGGTCCGCATCACCAAAAATTGAGTGATCATATAGCTCATCACCTTACCACCCTTTCTTGTGAATTAAACGATGGTAAAATGTTTTTAATTGAGCGCGACGGTGCCATGAAAATAATTGACGGTGACGGAGAGTTGGACTTTTTATCCAGCTTTACTTATAAAAAAGAAGCTCCGTCTGACATTGTTTATAACGAAGGGGCTGTGTGGGCGTCTTTTAAAAAGAGCAATGTAATTATAAAGTATGATCTTGATTTATTGCGTGAAGAAATGCGTATAGGCGGCGGTGGCGGAGAAAACAGTTTTTCTGCACCAACGGGACTTTTTGTTAAAGATAACACCTTATACGTTTGTAACGAAGGTTCTAAAAAAATATGGGCGCTTAACACAAAAACCTACGATATTTATGAAAGTCACAGCTTTGATGAGCCGGTTAGTTCTTATATGCAAACCGCGGGACTTGAGCTTGTAGTACTGCAAAGCGGTTTATATTTATTATAATTTTAAAGCAAAACTTAAGGAGAAAACATTTTGAAAAAACTTGTTTCCATATTGCTTACGGTTATCTTAATAATGGGTACAGTTTCTGTAATGCCTGTTTTAGCGGCTACAGAAACCAAGCCTACTAACTACATAGAAAACGGTAGCTTTGAAACCATTCAAAAAGGTAAATACTTTTATTGGGGGCTTGATGCCTGGCATGGCGGCGGCTTCTCGGGAGACGGTGCTAGCTGGATGGTGGGTAGCGTTACCGATGAAATGGCTAATTCCGGCGGACAAAGCCTAAAGGTTACGTCGTTACGTTGGTGGGGCATATTTCAAACAGTAGCGGTTGAAAAAAATACTGATTATACCTACGTGTTTTATATGTATATGCCAAGCGGCGCTACGGAAGGTGTGGCCTACCCCGGATTACGCTATATTACAGTAGCAGATCCCGAAAGCTATCGTTCATCTACAGGAACCAGCATAAAGCCTTTTTACACCGTATATTACGATGGCGACCAATATGCGCCAACGGGCGTAACAAAAGAGGCCAACGTTTTTGGAAAATGGCAAAGATATGAAGTAAAGTTTAATTCCGGAGATTTTACGTCGGTTAAAATAGGCATAAACTTTGCGGGTATGGCTGATAATTCAAATTATTGCTATATTGACGATATTGGTCTTTATAAAGAATCGGATTTAAAAACCTATTCTTACAACAAATTTTTAAACGGTAACTTTAGTGATGTAGAAGAATTCACACAAGACAGCTGGAGCTTTTCTTTTGAAAACTTTAAGGGTAAAGCCAACAATAAGGCAGCCACAATAAGCGTTGTAAATGATGATACCCTTTCGTCCTTAAAAAACAATACAAACGCAATTTCGGTTGATCTTCAAACGGGCGGCAACCTTTTAATGTGGAGCCAAAACACCTATAAATTAAAGGAAAACACCACCTATAAGGTTGAGTTTTTAGTAAAAACCAGTAACATTACAAGGGTTAAAGCTTATATTTATGAGCCCACTTATATTGACAGATTAAATGCATTAAATTATAAAGAATCCCCTTATGAAGGGCACAACATATATTCTTATAAATATGATGGCGGCGAAGATACGCAAAACAGTCCATACCGCAAAACCAGGGTTGCAAGAAGTGATTTAAGCTTTACCTGGAAGGCTAACGATACTACCCTTTCGAATGACGGAAGTTCTATGGTACAGTCACCAAGCGGTAAAGACCTTTCTGCTACATATGCAAACGGTGGTTGGGTAACTTTAAGCGCAACCTTTACAACCGGTAGCGGTAGCTGGAGTTATTCTGGTACGGGTATGGGCGCAGAAAACCTACCATATAGCACAGACGTTGCAATTGGTATTGGTACTGCAGACCAAGTGGCAGAAGGTTCTTTATTAATAGGCGGATTTTCTTTAAAAGAGCTTGGCAATTTTGAAGATAACGTTGCCGCAGGTTTAAAATATGCAGGTTCTTCTATAAGGGTAAGGGGCGTTCCTGCTTTACGTTTTAAAACAAAGGTAAACCCGGAGTTATTTGAACATTTTTATGAAGATTATGAGCTGACAGAAGTGGGCGCGCTGGCTTTAAAAACAAAATATTTAGACGGTAAAGAGCTTACTTTTGAAGGCGGTTATAAATATGGCGGCGTTCAAAGGGTAGCTAAAAGCACAGTGCTTTGGACAAACGCTTACTATCTGCCGGATGACGGTATATTATCTTTAACACTTACAAATATTTTAAGCCGCGATTATTCAAGCGATTACAGTTATCGCCCATATGCAAAGCTTTCTAACGGTAAAGACACGATTATTGTGTATGGCGAACAATATAGCGCATCGTTATCAGACGTGGCGCTTTTGGCGGTGAACGCTAAAAAAACAAACGGAAAATTCAACGAAACCGATGAATGCCGCAATCTTTTGTGGGAGCGGTTTTTATGTAACCTAACACCAACAGAACTTGCGGTTTTAAACGATAAAGCCTATATAAATACCGACTTTTTTGGCGCTAACTGGGCGGTTTATCACGGTACAACCTATATGAAGGATTCTTACGGAAGAAATTATACCGAAGAACAAGCGCAAAAAGAGTTTGACCGCTTAAGTGATTCGGGTATTACGGGGGTTAGAACCATCTTCCGTTCAACCTGGATGCACCCGCTTGATATGACCTTTACGGGTTGGAATTTTGAAACCGAAGAAATGCAGGCCTTTTATAAGTGGGCAAAAGAAATGCAAAAGCGCGACATTGAAATTATTATTACTGCGGGTTGGCTGCTTACTTGGTATGTAAGAGAAGAGTATACAGAAAACCTTTGGTATGATGAAGTGCCATATTTGCATGGGGACGGCGAAGATTATTACGGTGAAAGTGTTGGCGTTGATTTTACCGGTATGACCGATAATGAAATAAGGCTTAAAAAGGCCTCGCTTCGTTATGGCGAATGGGTAAGACAATGCTTAAAGGCTTTTGAAGATAACGGAGTTTATAACGTTAATTACGTTTTGTGTTTTACAGAACCTTCAGGTCAGCAACCCGCCAACAGCACAACCGGTTATGAAGGCACAAGACTTGGTAATGAAAGTGTTGAATACGTTGCTATGGTAAAAGGTTTACACCAGGTATTAACCAAGCACGGTGTAAGAGATACAGTTAAAATTATAGGACCAAACCAGGCAATAGGCTTAAATTGTCCTAATATGATTTTAATGGAATATTGCTTACAAGAACTAAAAGACACGGGCGTTATAGATATTTATACCGCTCACAGTTACCCGAGCACAGCAAACATTCATAAATCTGACTATTTTATACCCGATGTTTCCTGGAACTACCACGAATATATAATGAACACCATAAACGAAGCTAAGGAAAACCAAAACTATACCGGTACCTTTTTGTTTGATGAACTTACCGGCGGTGGCGATTGTGATGATCCAATAGAATCTTCACGTTTTGGTATACAGGCGGTTGTTGGCACAATAAACGTAATTAAAAACGGTGCCGACGGTATTATGCGCTGGAATATTTTTGACCAGCTTTGGCCTGACAGTCAATCTAATAACGGAGAATTCAGAAACGGTATTCACGCAACGGGTCTTGCTCCCAGCTTTTTTGAGAGCTATATTCCAAGAAACCAATATTATACCTACTCGTTATTTACCAAATATATTAAGGGCTTAAATAATGTGGTTGACTGCGGCAGCTACCGAAACGGAGAAGATCTATATTATTTAACTCTTACAGATGATAACGGTAATATTACGGTGGTGGTAGTAAATACCGGTTGGTCACCAAAATATTTTAATTTAAAATTTAACAGTTCACTTAATAATAAAATTTTGTATAGACATATGTATGATGAAGCCTCTTCAACACCAACAGAAGACGCTACTTTGGCCGATGTTGATAAAAAGCTAAGGGTAGATACAGAAATTAAAGACGTTATACCCGCGGGCAACATTATGATTTATACAACTTTAAATAATTAGAAAAAGGGAAATTTAAAAATAATACCCGCAATTATTCCTGCATATATTTACATTTGGTTGGTTTACGGAATATAAAAAATTTTTTAAAAGGAAGGATTATATTGAAGTGTGCTTTTAGAATGCTGTTAATAGCAACGCTATTGTGTTGTTTAACTTCTTGCGAACTTCATAAAAATCCCGTTAATAGCTCAAGCGTAGCTTCTAAAGCAGAGGATCCTTCAAGTAAAACAACAACCGTTACACAAAACAACTCTTCCAAAGAAGATAAAGATAACAGTTCAAATACCAATAACAACAGCAGTGAAGTTTCAAGCCACACGCACAATTGGGGTATTTGGCGTATTATGGATAGCCCAAAAGGTGACGGCACAAGCTATGCCGAACGCACCTGTAAAATCTGCAGAATAGTAGAAACAAAAGAAGCTACTATGGAAGATCTTTATGCAGAAAGAACCAGATACGGTTTGGAATATTCAAATTAAAATGCAAAAATAAAGCCTACAAGTAAAAACTTGTAGGCTTTTTATTATGTATTAATTATTTGTTTTTATATTCATCTACAATTTGGGAAATGCGGTTATAGTCGTTGGTTAAAATAACTTCTACACCCCAGTCCAAAAACTTTCTGGCCTTTTCTTCATAGTCTGCCCAGAAAACGTTGGTTCTAATTCCGTGAGCCTTTGCCTTTTTAACCATTTCTTCGTTAAAGTAGCCATCATAAAACTGAACCTTTTCGCAACCATATTTTATGGCTCTGTCCACAATCTCCCAAAAACCGTCACCCGCACCACAACAACGTTTAATGTGCGGGTATTCTTTGCCAATTCTTTCTAACGTTTTATCAGAACCGCTCATAATATAAACGTAATTTTCGCAGTCGTATTTCCTTATAAGCTCAAAAACCTTAGATAAGTGCCATTCTTCCTGACCTTCGGTTTTAAGGTGAATATTCATAATTGTATGACACGCAAATTTTTCTAAAATTTCGCTGAAGGTAGGAATTTTAAGTCCTTTAAATTCATCGCTGTATTTACAACCAAAATCAAGCTCTTTAAGCTCTGCTAAAGTATATTCCCAAATTTTGCCCGTACCGTTAGAAACGCGGTCAAGATCGGGGTCGTGGCAAGATACCACTTCACCATCTTTAGTAAACCATAGGTCAAATTCAATTTCTTCGGCGCCCAGTGCTACCGCCGCACCAAATGCGGGTAGAGTGTTTTCCGGAGCTATGGTGTTAAAGCCACGGTGTGCGCAGGTTCTGGGATATGGCATATCGTCATCATTTAAGCAAATTGCAGGTCCTGCAGGGCGATATTTCCAAGGCTTTCTGCCCTGTTCAATATATTCAAAGTGAGCGGCGGGTGGGTTGCCAAAGCCTGCAGGTTTATAGTATTTTGCTTTAGGGTCAATCTCTGCTGTAGCTAAACCAATTTGGCTTTTCATATTGCACAAAATTTCTCCGGTTGGGGCAACTATCATACTACCGCCGCCAATATTGGAGTTTTCATCCATAGAAACCGATGAACGAAGCACGTATGTATTGGTGTTATATGCTAAAAACTGAGTGATAATTTCCAACGCTAAATGGGTATCACTTCTTTGGTGAGAACAACCAATAATAATATCTGCATATTCTTTTGCAATTTGCGGGTAATTTTCGTAAAAATAAAAGTCATAGCAGGTTAAAAAGGCGTATTTAATACCGTCTATAG
Organism: Acutalibacteraceae bacterium; assembly: GCA_045580525.1. Classification (GTDB taxonomy): domain Bacteria; phylum Bacillota; class Clostridia; order Oscillospirales; family Acutalibacteraceae; genus UMGS1279. Next base: position 695 of record JAZNNZ010000185.1, on the reverse strand, counting down.
TTACTGTGTATGGTTTGTCAAACCTAAAGGCATTTTCGGTATCTTGGTCAATGGCCTTTACTTCGTTTGGTACGGGATGCTCTTTAAAATACTTGCCAACAATTTCACCCTGGCGGTTAATTGCGTAGGTGGTGTTAACGTAACCAATATCGCTTAAATATCTTGCGTTTACAAACACAACCGCATCACAACGAACCGCAGTTTTTGATGCAGTATCAAGCAGTACCTTATTATATTTATCAACCAACATCTTTCTTTCTTCGGGTGTTTTAGAAAGGGCGGGTATATCACTGCTCTCGGGTAGAACAATAATGTCCATGCTACTGTCACAAGCATTTAAATAGTCAATATAATACTTAAAATGCTCATCTGCTTTAGAATAATCTGTGGTATAGGGTGGCTGAATAATACAAGCTTTCATAATTAATCTTCTTTCAGTTCAAATTTTTTGTTAAATATATTGTAAAGTAGTTGGTATGCAAAATATGAGCCAACAGTAAAGGCTAAATTTAATGCCGAGTTAATTAAAACGTATAGTGTTTGTGCTACGGTGTAGCCAAGAGAATTTGCCACAAGCTGTCTTAAACTTTCAAGTGGCGGAATATTACACTGATAAAAGTTTGCAAAGTTAGTTTTAAGTATTTGCGCCATAATGCTTGAAACCGCGCAAAAACCAATAATAAATAAAATTATTG
>JAZNNZ010000184.1:0-2400 GCA_045580525.1 Acutalibacteraceae bacterium | reverse complement strand
GTGCGCTATTATCTGCGCATTGGTATCGGGAGAAATTATAAAAGTGCCGCCTGCCTTTGCAGTAAGATCGACCTGATTTTTTGTAAGCACCGTGCCTGCGCCTATAAGCATTTTGCCCTTAAAATGCTCGGCTAACATTTTTATATTGTTTGCAGTTTCTTCATCGCTCACACTGCCGTCCATAGAATATGTAATTTCTATTAGTCTTATGCCGCCATTATACATAGCTTCGGCAAGGGGTATTAGCTTTTCACTTTCCACACCACGAACAATAACAATGATTTTTTCATTTAAAACCGTATTTATTGTGTTTTGCATTTTATTTTCTACTCTTTAAAAAAGTTTTCTTCAACTGCTGCGCAAATTACGTGGTAAATGGGTAAATGGCACTCTTGAATTTTAAAGGTTTCGTTTTCGGGGGCAATAATTGCAATATCGCTCTTTTTGCCTAAATTACCGCCATCTTTACCGCATAAACCAATAACAGTTAAGCCTAGTTCTTTAGCGGTTTCAACTGCAGCATCAACGTTTTTAGCGTTGCCGCTGGTTGAAATGCCAATTAAAATATCTCCCTTTTTGCCAAGACCTAAAACCTGTTGAGCAAAAATTAAGTTAGGATCAACGTCGTTACAAAAAGCGGTTAATAATGCACTTGCTTCACAAAGAGAAACTGCGGGAAGTCCTTGTTGTAATTTAGAAATTACGGGATGGTCACTTCCAGTGGGGCGCATTTTTAAAAAGCCCTTCATAAGTTCGCCAACAATGTGAGCACAGTCACTAGCAGAACCACCATTGCCGCAAAGCAGCACCTTACCACCATTGCGGTAACATTCTGTAATGGCATCAATAGCATTTTCAATAACGTCACTAAGTGGCGCTAATTTTGGATATCTTTCATTTAATTCAACAATATATTTATTCATAATTATTCTCCCTTTTTCATACCGTACACACCAACAGTAAGTGCGGCAAAATCTCCAATTTGTTCGTGAAGCATTGCCGGAAGCACTTCACAAACAGATGCCGAAATTGATAATGCTTCTTTATCTATAACCTCTTTGCAGCTTTCCCAAAGTCCGTTACGACTACGTGTAAAAATACTGCCAATAACTATTCTTTCGGGGTTGAATAGGTCAATTAAAATTGATAAGCCTTTGCCCAAATACTCACCGCACAGTCTATACACTTCAATAGCGGTGGGATCTCCGTGCTGTTCTGCGGCAATAGCAATTGATTTTGCCGTGATGCCTTCGGGCGCTGTATCGGGATTAAAATAAAGCGGGGTTTTGCCCTGCTGATGAGCTTCAAGACCTAATGTGTAACCAAGCTGCGCTATACCGCCACCCGAACAAAAGCCTTCAAAGCTGCCGCGCTTACCAAAGCCAACGGGACCGTTTTCACTTAATCTTATATGACCAAGTTCCCCTGCGTTACCGTTTGTGCCTTCATAAAGCTTACCGTCTAAAATAAGACCTGCACCAAGTCCCGTGCCAAAGGTCATAAATATCATATTATTACTGCCCATACCTGCGCCATAAAGCCATTCTGCTAATGCACAAGCGTTGGCATCGTTTTGTAAAAATGCAGGAATTTTAAATTCTTTTTCTAAAATTTCAACAATCTTGAAATCTTTAAAGTTGGGTAGGTTTGGCGGACAAAGAATGGTACCTGTTTTGCTGTCAAGTGGGCCACCGCAGGAAATACCAATACATTCTGCACCGTAGGTTTCTTTATACTCATTTATTACGGGGTAAAATTTTTCAAGCATATCCAATCCCGAAATATTAGTATCGGTCTTAAAAACCTGCTTTTCAATAACCCTGATGTTGCCATTATCTGCTTCGCCAATAATTACCGCACACTTGGTGCCGCCAATATCTAAGCCTATAATTTTCAAGATATCACTTCCCTTAAAATAATTATAAACTAAACACCCTTCTTTTGCAATTACCTATTTTAATAAAATAATTGAAAAATATATTTTAATAAGGTATAATTACCTTAACAACTACTTTTTAGGAGATAATTATGATTAATTTTGATGTGCAAGGCTCTTTTGTAGAATGTTTTGCGGTTATTAAAGATATAAATGTTCGCACAAGCAGTAAAGGCGGCGAATATTTAGATATGAATATAACCAACAAAACCGGTTCTATAAACGCAAAACTTTGGGATTACAGCGCGATTGTTCACGGTAGCTACACCGCAGGGGATCTTATTAAGGTGCGCGGAAGTCTTTCGCAATTTAACGGTATGGATCAGCTTAAAATTGACAGAATAAGACTTGTTAACGATAACGATAAAATTAACCCTGCTGACTACGTTAAATCTGCCGATTTTGAGCCAATTGATATGTTTAACGCATTAACTTCTATTGCAAACGGTTTTTCTGATGATACC
>JAZNNZ010000183.1:0-11479 GCA_045580525.1 Acutalibacteraceae bacterium | reverse complement strand
ATACATTTTCAATGAAGGGCTTTGCATTTGGCCCACCCAACTCTAACTATGCGTTTACTCGTGTTTCAACTATTGACATTTCTGGCGCAGCTGCCGGTCAAATTACTTATGCTGCACGTTCAACCGTTAAGGATTCTACTACAGCAACATTCACAACGACTGCTTCAAGCCAGTATAAAACTACACAGTATTATCCTGAAACAAGCCCTGTTGAATTTACAGATTATACCTTAACCTTCACAACAGGTGCAAATGCAACAAAATATATCATTTTATTAGAATCAGAAAATAACGACAAGACAATGTTAGACACTCAACGTTGTTTCTTTGTTGATGATTTTACCATTACATACGATGCAAAACCAACCGTTAAAGCTGAAACATACGGCGCAGCTACCAAAAACGGTGGTATTGCTTGGATCGATACTGACGTTTCTGGTGAAGTTGCAGAAGGCACATCTATTACATATAAAGCAATGCCATATGAAAGCTCTTTATTCGATGGTTGGTACGTTAACGGTGTTAAAGTTTCTGCTGAAACTACACTAACACGCGCTTGGGCTATTTCTGAAAAGGTTGTTGCTAAATTCGAAGCACTTTCTGAAAACCTATTCCCAGACGTAGAAAACAGAACTACCTATAACACCAACGGTGCAAAACACACCGGTGATGCTAAATATACTTGGGTAAGCGGCAGAGCAGTTACTCACACACTTATTGATACAAATCTATTAACTGCCGGTTCTTGTTATGGTTTTACCGGTACATTAACTAACGCTTATGCATATTCCGGTAAATTATCATTTACTCCAGCTTCTACTGCCGGTCATAGATCATATCAAATTGTTAAAGTTAAGCCAAACACTGCCTATACTTTAAGTTTCTGGTATTATCAAGATACTACTGTTTTATTCAGTGGTACTAATAGTAATGCACAAACCGGTTCTATTAACCTTGATCTTGCAACTAACCCCTACACTGCAGAAACAGGCGAAGCAGAAGATAGCAAAATCATCCGCGTAACAAGCAGTGGTAACAACACCTTTACTGATTTTACTAACGATGAAAGCGTTGAAGTTCAAAAGAAAGACCTAGGTGCAGTTTGGTCTAATACTGCAGTTACAGGCCAATGGGCAAAAGCAACCGCAACCTTTACTTCTGACGAAAAAGGTTGGGTAGTTGTTCCTTTCGGCGGCGGTAACGCTGTTTATCTTGACCACTTCACACTATACGAAGCTCCTGAAGCTACTACTCCTACAAACGTTTCAGTTTCTGATAACGGTATGAATGCCGGCTTTATTGAAAGCGTTTCTGACGTTTACTATGAAGGCGACACATTTACTGCAACCGCAGTTGGTTACGATAACGGTACCTTCTTAGGTTGGTATGTAAATGAAGAAAAAGTTTCTGAATCTTTAACTTATGTTTTCACTTATGATAGCGAAGCTACCTACGTAGCAAAATTTGACGCATTAACAAAGAACGTTTTTGAAGACGGTTCATTTGAAGGCTATACAGCTTCTACAAGTCAGTTAGCTTCTTCAGGTCAATCAGCTTCTTCAACAGGTATGTTCGTTTGGGGTACTTGGAACGGTACCACACAAACTCCAACAGCAAAAGGCTGGGTTGGTACACAATACGGCCGTGGTTACGTTGCTTCTAGCACTGCAGTTAACGAAATTGCCGCAGGTGCAGCACCATATGCCGGTAACAACGTAGCAGTTGGTTACACAGGTTCTCACGCAATTGGTAAGATTGTTCCTGTTGAACAAAACAAAACCTATAAATTAGTTTACTATACCTATTCACTATCCGCCGCCGCTTTAGCAAGCGGTAAAAACGGCGTTATCGGTGTTGATACTTCTTACGGTACAATTGCTAACGGCAGTATGACCTTCTTAACAGACGGTACAAATGGTCAAACCGCATTAACTACAACCTACACAAACTTTGATAACCAAACTGTAAATACTTGGGTACGTCAAGAAGCAACCTTCAATTCCGGTGACTATACTAACGTATTAGTTCAATTCGGTATTGGTGCTTCTCAAGGCCTAATGATCGACCACATTTCTGTTTTCGAAGTTCCACAAGCATTTGAACCCACAATCACAATTGATGATGGCGGCAAAAACGCTGGTATTGTTTACGACGTAACAGAAGTTTATAGAGATGGCGAAGAATTCTCAGCAACTGCTAAAGCTTATGATAACGGTACATTTATTGGATGGTACGTTGGTGACGTTCTAGCTTCTGAAAATGAAACTGTAACTCTAACATACGACAGCACAAAAACATACACAGCTAAATTCTCTGCTTTAAATGCAAATATCTGGCCAGAAGATCCGGCTCCAAGTTCAACTACTCCTTTATATAAAGGTACTGGTCACACAACACCAAAAGAAATTGGTGCAAATGATTGGACCGGTCAATCTTGGGCAACAATCTATAACGTTGATAACGATTATATTGCTACTTTAGGTAGCGGCCTAAAGGCATATGCAGGCGATACTGCTTATTACTTTGGCACCCATAACGGACACAATGCTTATAAGGTTGTTCGTGGTTTAAAAACAAATACAGATTATACCCTAACATACTGGGTGTATGATAATGGTATCAGCACCAACCCAAATACAGCTGGTCAAGTTGTTGATGTAGCAACAACAAACCCAACACTTAACGATAACGTAGCTAGCAGCACCGTAAACTATGGTGTAACTGGTATTGCTACAGGTGCTACACATATCGAAGTTGCTGATATGTGCGTTAACATCGGTACTGCAGCAACAACTTATCCGCAGGTTAGACCTACCCAAAGCACGGTTTCTAAGAACCCTGTTCAAAACGCATGGTACCGTGTAGAAAGAACCTTTAACACAGGCGCTAATACAGACTTCTTAATTAACTTTGGTAATGCAGAACTTCAAATTGTTATGTATGACCATGTGTCATTATATGAGACTCCCGTTCAAACTACACCTACCGTTACTGTTGACGATAACGGTATGAACGCAGGTAGAGTATATGGCGTAACAAAGGTTTGGACAGAGGGCGAAACATTTACTGCAACTACAATGGCTTACGAAAACGGTACCTTCTTAGGTTTCTACGTTGGTGACGAAAAAGTAGCTGATGAAAAGGTTACTGCTAATGCAGACGGTTCATATACCGCAACCTTTACTTATGATGCAGATGCAGTTTATACTGCAAAATATTCTGCAGAACAAAAGAATATTTTCCCTGACCACGAAGACAGAACCACCTTTAATAATGTTGGCGATAAATTCGTTGGTACCGCAGCATATCACTGGGTAAGCGGTGCTACTGTTAACCACACAGTTATTGATAAGAACATTTTAACAGCAGTTACAACCTATGGTTATGGCAACTCATTAATCAATAACGATAAGGTTTATGCAGGTGATACATCCTTCACAGGCTCCACAACAGGTGGTCACTCTGTTTACCAAATCGTTAAGGTTGAACCTAACACCAAATACGAATTAACATACTACTACTATCAAGATTCCGTAATCCACAAAACAAGTGGCATTTATAGCATTAATCTTGATATTGCTCAAAACATCTATGCGGACGTTTACACAAATGAAAGCGCAGAAGATTTAGTTCTTCATACATCTACCGCTGGTTATCCACAAGCATTCACAAGTGAAGCGGGCGTTCACCAAGCACTATTAGCATCTACTAACGAAGGTAGCTTTAGTGAAGTTGGCGCATGGACCAAGATGACACGTACCTTTACTTCTGATGAATTAGGTTGGGTATTAATTCCTTTCGCAACAGATGTTGCAGGCACATACTACGTTGACCACGTTTCATTAGTAAAAATTCCTGCTCCAATGTTAGTTACAGCAGGTAATACCGGTGGTAACATCATAGTTGATGGTGCAGTTGTAGATTCTTACGAATTTGCAGTTGGTTCAACCGCAACATTTACTGCACAACCTTATCCTGGCAACACCTTCTTAGGTTGGTATACAGATGCTTCCTTAACAGGTGAACCAGTATCTAAAGAAGAAACTTTAACAATCACTGCAATTGCAGAAACTGTTTACTATGCAAAATTCCAAGACGGTAATGCGTTTGAAGGTGACTCTAGCTTTGAAGATGTAGACACCGGTTCTATTGAAGAAAAATATGAAGAATTAGGTTGGTACACAGAAACTGTATCGGGTTACGGCGCAGACGCTTGGGCAGACATCTCTGTAGTTGGCGCAACCAATGGTATTACACCATACAGCGGCGACAAGATGATTGAAGTTAACCATCACTCTAACGGTGGTTGGTTCAAGAACGTTGCAGTTGAGCCCAATACAACCTATACCTTCTCCTTTAAATATGCATTTATGCATAACAAAGATACATCGGGTAACGATTTAGAAACCAAGTTCTGTGGTATTGTTGTTTCAAGTAGAGACTTCGTTGGTTATTCTGAATCGGTTAACGGTCACAGAATTATTGACTCTTCTATTGGTAACAATAGCACCGATAGTAATATTCCTGTTGAAGATGGCGTATGGTACACATACTCTATCACCTTCAATTCCGGTACATTAAACTCCATCAATATGACTGCTCACTATACATCCAGTAAGCTATATATTGATGATATGACATTAGTTAAATGTGAAACTCCAACAATTACTGTTGAAACTATTGCACCATTTGGTCAAGAAACAACAGAAGTTGGCGGTTATGCATACGCTTACGTTGATCCTACAAACCTAGAACAAGCTACCTACTATGCAATCGCAAACGATGGTAACAAATTCTTAGGTTGGTACGAAGGCGAAACATTATTCTCAGCAGAATCTGAAATTCATATTCAAGGTGGCTTCCCAGACTTAACCGCTAAGTTTATGGATATGGGCTTTGACTCTGCATTAACAGGCTTCACAAACCTATATTCTCAAGCTACAAACGGTTTTGATGGTAGCTTCGATTCACTAAACCACGGTTGGTTAATTGGTGGCGGTGACGCTTACGAACCAACATATGCTGGCGATAATGATAACGGTTGGACCTATGCCTTTGATGGCGATAGCAAATACAACCCTGGTTTTGGTTCTGTTTGGACCTATTCAAACCGTAACGGATACGGCGGTATTAAGGTTGTTGACGACGTTGCTCGCAGCGGTAAACAATCACTACTTGTTCGTGAAGGCGTTAAGGGCTCTGTTGTATTAAATAAATTAACAGGGCTACAACCTGATACAGATTATGTTGTAAGCTTCTATTACTACATCAACGGTATGACCGGTACTAACTTTATTGACGAAGTTGCTGTTACAGCAACCGACTGGTTAGCCGCAAGTGACATTGGTAATATGGGCAAATACAGAGATACTGCTATTTCCTATATTGACCTAAAAGAAGACGACAACAAATTTGGCGATTGGGGCAAAATCTCCATCTCCTTCAACACCGGAGAATTAACAGAGGTTGTTTTACACATCCTTTATACCGGTGGCGATTACAGCAATTGCGTTAAGAGCGTAACTAACTTATACTTAGATGACTTTGATCTAAAACTACAAGATCATTATGAAACAGCTGCAAATACTGCATTCAACAACTCAGTTGAGCGCGGTGGTGTTGCTATCCGTCTTCCTGATGCAGAAGGTACTGTAACTCAAGCTTTACGTTTCAAAGCTAGAATTGCAAAAGATAGCTTCGAAGCTATGGCTTTAGGCTCAGATTACACAGTAGTTGAATATGGTTCAATTGCTATGAACGCATCTTATATTGATGGTGCAACAAACGTTGAAAAGGCTAATAGCCTAACCTTCGAATTAGACGAAAATGGTAATAAGATTCCATATACCAATGCTGGTAAGAGCGCTAATATTGGTGTATCTTACAGTGCTGCAAAGGGCACAAACAAAGTATTTGGTTACAAGCCAGGCGAACGCGATCTAATCTTTACTGCTGCCTTAACTGGTATTGGTAAAAATATGACCGGCGACAACCTAGCAAAAGCATATAAGACCGAATTCATTGTTAGAACCTATGCAATCTTAGAACTTACAGATGGCACAAAGGTTGTAGTTTACGATACCGTTGATGAAAACGACACATTCTGTGCAAGCATCTACGCAGTAGCTCAACTTGCTGTTGCTGATCCTGAAGTTTCTCAAACAGATAAAGATTATATCCAACAACAAATAATTGACATATGCGAAGCAGCTCCCGAAGAGGGGGTTGCTTCGTCATATTCTGTTACCTATAACGGTGCAGGCTTAGCAGACAGAACTGCTATTGATAATTTCTTTGTAGACGATATTATTACCATAAATGGTGATAAAGGTGACCACACAAACAGCCGTCCTACATATTATACTAACGATAAAACCATCAGAGCATATGCAGGTAACACATTAACACTTACTGCAAAAGATGGTTACTATATTTCAAGTGTTGTTATTAACACATTAGAAGACTATCCTTATGGCAACTCCACCACTTCTACAGGTGTTGCAGAAACAGTTGGCAACACAACTACAATTACAGGTATTAACTCTGCAGAGTTTGTTTTAACAACTCCCGCAGCAACCCGTATTACAAGCATCACCGTTAACTATAAAAACGGTGAAGCTCCCGAACCTGTTTACCCGGAAACTCCTGAAGAACCTGAAGAACCTGTTGATGAAAACGTAACAGAAGTTACACCTGCTGACTTGGGCTTAGCTAACGCAGCTGCAATTGAGAATGTTGAAACCGGTTCTGTTATTTTAAATGGTTCAAAAGGTACTCACTCAAATAGCCAACCAGCATACTATTCAAGCGATAACACAATTCGCGCTTACGAAGGCAACACATTAACTGTTACAACAGCCGCAGCAAGTACATATACTTTAAGAAGTGTTACAGCTGCTAAAAACATTAAATCTATTGTAATTACATTTAAATCTGGCTATGCTGATGCTGATTTAAGTGTTAACGTTGGTACAAAATCTGAATTAACAGATAACGATACTGTTTTAACTATTTCAGACATTAATGCAAGAGAAATCGTTCTTACATTTACTAAAACAACAAGAATTTTAGGTATTACAATTAATACCGAAGAAATTACTCCTTGCGAAACACATACATATACCGACAACTGCGATGTTGAATGTAATGTATGTTATGCAGTTCGTGACGATGCTCCTCACGCATACGCTTCTGACTGTGATACCACTTGCGAATGTGGTGCAACACGCGAAGCATTAGCTGATCACACAGCAGACGCTTGTGCTTCTGTTTGTGAACTTTGCGGCGAAGCAGTAGTTCCTACCCACAAATTTGCAGGTGACTGTGATACAACCTGTGAATGCGGTGAAACAAAAGAAGCAACTGCAGACCACACATACGTAGATGGCGCATGTTCAGTTTGCGGCGCAATTGAACCCGTAAGCTGCTCTCACGAATACGATAACGGTTGTGATGCAGAGTGTAACATCTGCTTTGCAATTAGAGAAGATTTAACCCACACATTTGCTTCTGACTGCGATACAAAATGTGAATACTGCGACGAAACTAGAGAGGCTTTAGCAGAACATACTTATGAGTTCGTTTGCTCAACAGAATGTACTGCTTGCGGCGCAACACGTGAAGCAGACCACGATTTTACAAACGGCGACTGTGAATGTGGCGAACCCAAACCCACAACCACAACCGTAAACACCAACATTGGCGAATATGCAACTGCTAACAGTTGGTCAGACGCAACAAAATATACAACAATTACTAATGGTAACTTAACAATTACAGCAAATGGCGGCGGTAACACCGGTAAATACTATACAAATGGTAACAACTGGAGAATTTACCAAGGCGAAAGCGGCACAGTAACAATTTCTGTTGCTCCCGGATACACACTTGTAAGCGTTAAAGTTACATATACAAACGCTAACAGCGGCGTATTAACCTTTAATGGTGATCAACTTCCATCCGGTGAAGTTCTATTAGTTAGCGGCGCAAGCGTTACACTTGCTGTTGGTAATACTGGTTCCGCAACCAACGGTCAAGCAAGAATTACAGATATTGAAGTTGTATATGATATAGTTCCTGAATGTGCCGAAGGCGAACACGTTTATACTAGCGATTGCGATGCCGACTGTGACGTTTGCGGAACAGTTCGTGATGAAATTCCTCACGCATACGCTTCTGACTGCGATACAACTTGTGATTGCGGTTTAGTTCGCGAAGCAACTGCTGACCATACAACCGACGACGCTTGTAAAACTGCTTGTGACCTATGTGGCGAAGCAGTAACACCCGCACATACTGCTGATGAAGTTTTATGTGACACAACCTGTTCACATTGCGGCGCTACTGTAGAAGCAACAGCCGACCACAGCTTTGATGACGGCTGCGATACAGAATGTAATAATTGCGGCGCAACAAGAGAAGCAACTCACGCTGACGACGTTCTATGTGATACAACCTGCTCTAACTGTGGTGCAGAAGTAGAAGCAACTGCAGACCACGTTTACGATGATGAAAACGATGCAATTTGTAACAATTGCGGCTTTGAAAGAGTTTTAGAATCTCAATGTGACCACGCTGCTGACGCACAACTTTGTGATACTACCTGTAGCGTATGCGGTGCAGATGTAGAAGCAACCGCTGACCACACCTGGACTAACGCTTGTGATACAAACTGTGACGTTTGCGACACAGCAAGAGAACAAGATCACGTTGATACTATTCTTTGCGATACAGTATGTTCTACCTGCGGTGCAGAAGTAGAAGCAACTGCAGACCACGCATATACCGATAACTGCGATGCAGATTGTAACAACTGCGGCGCAACAAGAACAGTAACACATGATGACGCAGTTCTATGTGATACAACCTGTTCAAACTGCGGTGCTACAGTAGAAGCTACTGCAGAACATAACTATGTTGATGGCGCTTGCGACGCTTGCGGCGCTGAAAAACCCACAAGCACAACCGTAGATAAAACAGCCCAATCCTTCGGTTATTCAGATGCCTATGATATTAATGATCAAGAGATAGCTTTAGACGAAGTTGTTTCCTTTACAGCAAGCAAGGCCTCTGGTTCAACCACACCTAAATACTACAATAGTGGTACATGCTTTAGAATTTATGCTAAGAACACAGTAGTATTTACAGCTAAAGAAGGCTACATAATTGATAGCATTGTTATTACAACAACTACTTCAAGCTATGGAGTTAAAACAGGCTACGGCTCTGCCGGTGTTGAATCAATAGATGGTACAGTTGCTACATTTACAAATATTGGTCTTGCAACCTGGACACTAACAAATACAGGTTCTGCTCAAGTTCGTATTACAAACATTTCTGTAACATATAAAGCATTATGCACACACGCTTATGATGATGACTGCGATGCAGAATGCAACCTATGTGGCGAAGCAAGAGAAGTAACTCACGCTGACGACGTTCTATGTGATGAAACTTGCTCTAACTGCGGTGCAGAAGTAGAAGCAACTGCAGACCACGTTTACGATGATGAAAACGATGCAATTTGCAACAATTGCGGCTTTGAAAGAATTCTTGCTTCTGAATGCACACACGAATACGATAACAACTGCGATGCAGAATGTAATCTATGCGACTATGTAAGAGAAGTAGGCGATCACGTTTATGATGACAATTGCGATGCAGATTGTAACGAATGTGGCGCAGTAAGAGAAGTAACTCACGCTGATGATGTTCTATGTGATACAACATGTTCAAACTGCGGCGCAGAAGTAGAAGCAACTGCAGAACACAGCTATGTTGACGGTGTTTGCGAAAACTGTAATGCCGAAGAACCTGCAGCTCCCACAGAACAAACCTTAGCACAATTCACAATGGGTGCAAACGGAACGGCTACTCATAGTGATGGTAGTTCTGCAACAACATATTCAGAAACTGTAAATGGTTATACATTAAGCATTACCGGCGGAACTAAAATGTATAGCAATGCAAGAGATGCTATGGGCAATTCTTGCTTAAAGCTTGGTACCGGTAGCGCAGTAGGTGGATTTACATTTACTGTAGCTGATAATGTTACAAAAGTAATTATTTACATTGGTGGTTATAAAGCAACTGCAGGTAAATTAACCATTAACGGCACAAGCTATACAACAACAAACAATTCAAACGATGGTGCTTATAATGCAATTGAAATTGATACAAGCACAACCAAAACCGTTACTTTAACAACCGTTTCAGGTGGTTACAGAGCTATGGTTAATGGTATTGATTTTGTTGGCACACCTGCTTAATTAAAAACCTAAACTAATTAAAAAGACTTCCTAATTTTAGGAAGTCTTTTTTTATTGCAAAAATAAAAACGGAACGGTTGGACCGTTCCGTTGAATTTATAATTGTGCTTTTAGTTGTTCAAAATATTCTAAAGTTTCGGCTTCAAGTAAATTAATTGTAGCCTTTGCGGTGTCTAAATTTGCGCCCTGCTTACTGGCTTCAAACACCTTTTGCTTAAACACTTCACTGCGTCCAAGTGTTAAGGTAAGAAGATCTTTAGAATTGGCGCTTCCGCTTTCTGCAAGTAGGTTTGAAAGCATTGCCGCGCGTAAACTAATATTACTTATTGCCTTTGCCGCGTATTTTGAAATTTCATCTTCAATACTTTCGTTTGTAATATATTTAACCGCAGTTTCTTCCTTTATTTCGGGTTCGTTTATAGAAGTAGCTTCGGTTTCTTGCACTTCGGTTATAGTAGATTCGTTTTCTATTGCGGCATCTATATTGTCCGCTATTTTGGTTTCAACACTATAAAGCTTTTCTTGGTTTTTTTCACTTTTAAGCTCTATGACTTGTTTTTTAAGTTCGTTTATTTCAAAATCTTTGGCGCCAATAGTAATCTGAAGCTCATCAATACGCTTTTTTAAAGATGCGTTATTAGTTTCGGTCTCTTTTAAAATATTGTATAATTCTTCCACTTGAGATTTTAATTTTCTTTTAGTAATCATATTGCACCGCCTTTGTAATAAAATTATACCAAATTTATTCTGTTAAATCAACAAAAAATATATTGAGTAAAGAAGGGCGTTGTGATATAATTAATATGTATTAGTATGTAAAAGGGGGAGTATCGTTTTGCGTGAAATTTATTTAGATAACGCCGCAACAACCAAACCGTGCGAAGAAGCGGTAAATGCAATGGTAAATGCTATGCAAAACAATTACGCCAACCCTTCGGCATTGCATTTAATGGGTTTAAATGCAGAAGGTGCCTTTATAAATGCCAAAAACAAAATTGCAAGAGCCTTAAACACAAAATCTGGTAATATTTATTTTACTTCGGGCGGAACAGAAAGTAATAATACTTTAATTTTTGGCGCCGCAAAAAAGCTTAAAAGATACGGTAAGCATATAATTACAGGTGCAATAGAACACCCAAGCGTTTTAGAACCCATAAAAGAGCTTGAAAAGCAGGGGTACGAAGTAACGATTATACCCGCAGACCTAAACG
>JAZNNZ010000182.1:0-3750 GCA_045580525.1 Acutalibacteraceae bacterium | reverse complement strand
AAATTAAAGCCACGGTGTTTACCGTAGCTTTAAAAATGAATTCTATTATACTAATCACAGCATTTATCAACTTTTTTAGGCTGTGTTTCTTCTTTAGCAGAAGGGGTAACGTCACCAACTCCTGCAGTTTCTGAAAATACTACGCTTTGCTTTACCATTTCAACTGCGTCTGTAGGCACAATAATTTTAGATGCCTTACCGTTTGAAAGCGCAATAAGAGCTTCATATTTTTTAAGTTCTAAAACCGCTGTGTCGGCACCGGCTTTTTTTAGTGCTTCAAGCCCGTCAGCTTCTGCTTGTTTTGCAAGAAATATGGCTTTAGCTTCACCTTCGGCACGGGCAATACGTGCATCTCTTTCACCTTCAGCCGCTAAAATCATAGCTTGTTTATCACCTTCAGCGCGGGTAATAACAGCAGCCTTATGACCTTCAGCTTCAAGTAGGGTTTCACGACGGTCGCGCTCGGCCTTCATTTGCTTTTCCATAGCATTTTGAATTTCAGACGGTGGAATAATGTTTTTAAGCTCAACGCGGTTTACCTTAATGCCCCATTGGTCGGTAGCAGAGTCTAAAATTTCGGTCATTTTTCCGTTGATTGTATCACGAGACGTCAGCGTATCATCAAGCTCTAATTCACCAACAATATTACGTAAGGTTGTTGCGGTTAAATTTGACAGTGCGCTTATTGGATTTACAGCGCCATAAGTAAATAACTTTGCATCAAACACCTTAAAATAAACAACGGTGTCAATCTGCATAGTAACGTTATCTTTAGTAATAACAGGTTGTGGCGGAGAGTCTAAAACCTGTTCTTTTAAGGTAACTTTTTTAGCAACGCGGTCAATAACAGGAACCAAAAAATGCAAACCTGCTTCCCAGGTTTTGTTGTATTTTCCAAGTCGTTCAATAACGTGCTCGGTAGCCTGTGGAACAACGCGAAGACAAAGAAAAATAAGCACTAAAACAATAGCAAGAATAACAAATGGCATAATATCATTCCCCTTTTAAAAATTGAACATATTTGTTCTAAAAATATTATATCATAATTAAAATATTAGTGTCAATATTCCCTAAAAATTAAGCGGGTTTTATTAAAAAATGTTGAAACTTAAATTTTGCTGTTATATAATAAAGAAAAGGGGGAATCTTTTATGAAATGTACAAATTGTGAATATGAAGCAATGAACAATTTTGAGTATTGTCCTAATTGCGGTACAAAAACAGTAGCGGCTGAATCTGTTGCAGCAGAACCCGTTGCAGTAAACCCTGCATATAACATAGTTTTATCTGCTGTAAAGGACGTTATGTTCTTAATAATCTGCATTCTTTTAAGCGCTTCGGTTATCTTTAGTTTGGCAAATGATGGTATGCCGGTAATAACCATTTTACTTGCGGTGTTTATGTGGATTGTTTATGCTAACGGAACAAAAAATAATCTTGATAGTAAACAATTAAGAAATATTAGCGGTACGGTTTATGCAAATTACGTTGTTAATAACGTAGCTTTTATTATCGTTTTAGTTTGTGGCTTTATTGTAACCGCAGCTCTTTTAGCGGTTTCAACCAGCGCTGAATATATAAAGGCATTTACAGACGAGCTTTTAAGCGAAGTACCAGAAGTAAATACAGCTATAGCCTTACTTTTAGCTCATTATAGCTGGGCATTAGGTTTGCTTTTTGCAGTAATCGGCGGCGCAGGTCTTGCAATAAACATTTGCGGTATGCGCAAAATACATATGTTTGCAAAATCACTTTATATGGGTGTAGATGCACAAACAGCATATTTTCCTTTTGCAAAAGCAGCAAAAAACTGGTTAATAGTTTTTGCGGTGTTTGAAGGCTTGAACGTTGCTTCTGAAGACCTTTCTGCAATGCTTTTAGCGGCATGTAACGTTGCTGCAATTATTTTGGCAATTATATTAATTAATAAGTATTTTGTAAAACCTCAGGTTGAACAATAAAATTTTTAAAAAAATAAAAAGGCTTACTTAAAAAAGTAAGCCTTTTTTTGTTTTCTAAAGTAATTAAAAATTATCAGTGCCAAGCAGTTCGCCTTTATTAACCCTCATAAAGTCGGTTGCGAAAAAGGCTAAAATTGAGGAAATCATCAAAATTGTGTTGCCTGTTGCTGTATTTATAAAATTCTGACCACCCCAAATTAACATAAGCAGTCCGCAAACAATTATAAACAATAGTCCAATCAATCCATAAATGAAGACGTCCATATATTCTTTTAAAGCAGTTAAAAGTAAAATAAGCCCAACATATAGCAGTAAAACCATAGCAATAAAGCTGCCCACTATTATTAAAATACCAAGCAGTGTTTTGCTGTCAGCATTTAATGCAGCTTTAAAGCTGTTAAAAAGATTTACACCGATATTTGCCATCCAGTTCCAAACGTTACTTAACACCATACCAAAATAGCAGCCAAGCAGGGTGGTAACTATGTAATATGGTATAGAAATAAGCCAACGTAAAAAATGTCCCTTACGCTTAAAATCGCCCATACAAAAGGTGAAAAACGCGCTCATAAGCAGCGCTGAAATGCCTGTGCTGATAATGTTAACAACCGTAAAAGAGTTATCCCCGGCAAAGGTTGTTATAACATATATTAAAGGATAAGCATCAAAAAGATTTTGGATAAAATCTTCCATATCACCGTTAAGGATTCTAACGGTAAATACAATAATTAAATATATAACAGCCACAATAAAAAACTTTATTGATCTTTCGGTGCCAAGGGTTGGGTGCCTGTCTGCAAAACGGCCAATAGCATCGCCACTATATAAATGTTTCTTATTCTGTTCTTTAATCCATTCCTTTATATCCTTAAAGGGGTAGGTTATAAATTGAATGCCATATCCAATAAATTTACACACGTACTCAGCCAGTTCCCAAAAGACGCGGCCATAAATTACAAGATAGTATAGCCCAACAACGCAGGCTATTGCTCCCGCAATTTTTAAAAGTAAAATCCAATCCATAAAACGCTCATCCCACAAATGCTTTTTGATAATTATAGCATAGCATAAAAAACTTATCAACAAAAAAGCACCTTTAACGGTGCTTTTAATTTATTTAACTATTTCTATTTTTATATTACCTGTGTCGGTAGATATTTCGCATCTACCACCCGTAACGCTTTTGGTAACGTCAATTTTACCGGTTTCACTTTCGGTTAAGAAAATTTTGTTGCTTAATATTGTGCCTTTTATATTACCGGTGTCGGTATCAATAAATATTTCAGCGGCATCGCTTCTTTCAAGGGTGATGTTGCCTGTGCTTCTTTCCAAGTCAAAATCTTCAGTTGCTATAACATTTTTTAAAGTAAGGCTGCCGGTGTCACCTGTGGATTCAATGCTTTTACAGGTAACATTTTCTAATACTACCTTACCGGTTGAAGCACCCGTTTCAATTTCTTCGGCTATTGCAGCATTTGCAATTTTTTGACTGCCCGTAGCGGTAGTAATTTCAATGTTTTTAGCAGAAATACCGTCGGCAACAATATGCCCCGTATCGGTTTTAAGCTTAATTATATTTTTAGCCTTAGCGCCAAGGGTAATTTTGCCTGTGTCACTTTTAATATTTATAGTGTTAAAGGTAAAATCTTTAGGCAAATTTGTACTACCGGTGTCACTTTCAATAATAAGGCGCTCATATTCATTTTCTGTAAGATATACCGTAATTTTGGGAGCTCCTAAAAATACGCCTATATGCTCGTACCATTTTCTATTGTCCTGAACCTTAATT
>JAZNNZ010000181.1:0-1950 GCA_045580525.1 Acutalibacteraceae bacterium | reverse complement strand
ATTAAACTTAGCTTATCCAAGCATTATTGCAATGCTTTTTACAGCACTACAGCAAATGATAACCACAGCGTTTGTAGGGGTTATTGATGACACAGCATTACTTGCAACGGTGGCTCTTACCTTCCCTGTATTTACAGCAATAAACGCACTAG
This sequence comes from Acutalibacteraceae bacterium, assembly GCA_045580525.1. Classification (GTDB taxonomy): domain Bacteria; phylum Bacillota; class Clostridia; order Oscillospirales; family Acutalibacteraceae; genus UMGS1279. The sequence goes on along the minus strand of JAZNNZ010000181.1, from coordinate 1,798 downwards.
GGCAAATGGTGGGAATTGGGGCTGCCGCACTAGGCGGCAGAGAGCTTGGCAAAGAAAATAAAAATAAATTTATGGGAATTGCGGCTTTTAGTATTATTTTTGGTCTAATTATAGCAACAATTGTAACAATATTTGGCTTTTTGTTTTTTAATAAATTAAATGCTTTTTTAGGTGTTACCGACGAAACTCGGGATTATGCCGCTACCTATTTAAATTGGCTTTTGTTATTTGCATTTTTACCAATACTTAATATGATATTCAATAATCTGTTCCGTTCACTTGGTAAGGTGCTACATTCTATGACCACAATGCTTATTGCAGCTGGTTTAAACATTGGGTTAGATGCATTATTTTTGTTTGTTTTTAAGCTTAAAGCATTAGGAATTGTTTTGGCCCTAATAATTTCACAATGCGGGGCTGTCAGCTTTTCTGTAATATATTTTATTGTAAAAAAAGAATTATCGTTTAAAGCCATAAAAAATGTTCAAAAGACCGAAATATTAAAGGAAATTGCATACGTAGGTTTACCCACCTTTTTAATGCAACTATTTTCTAGTATTGCATTTGGAATTTTAAATTCTTCGGCATCTAAAATTTCAACAAGTGCAGTTGCTGGGTTTGGAATCGGTAATAAAATATATATGCTGATTTTTCAAACTATACTTGGTTATACACAAGCATTTTTACCTTTTTGCGCATATAATTATGGACAAAAAGAGCAAAAAAGACTTAAAAAGGGACTGCGCTTTTCTATAATTTTGACCGCTGCTGTAGGACTATTTTTTACAGTAATATTTATTGTTTTTAAAACCCCTATTTGCAGTATTTTCAGCAAAGACAATAAGGTGATTGAAAATGCTACCTTATCTTTATGGGTGCACTCGTTACCGCTAACTTTGGTTGCATTTATTCAGACGCTAACGGTATATTTTCAAGGTGTTAAAAAGCCGCTACTTGCGGGTACCCTTTCACTTTCAAGACAGGGATTATTTTTAATTCCGCTTTCCATTATAATTCCAAAAATATTCCACAACTCTTTTTTAGCTATAACCACTGTACAACCAATTGCCGATACTCTTTGCTTTGTTCTTACGCTAATAATATTTTTGGCGTTTATAAAAAAGCAAAAAAGGCACAACAAAATTTAAATTTGTTCCCTAAATAACTTGACACAAAACAAAATATGTTTTAATATAAAATTGCTACACAATCATAAATATTTTTATGCCATCATGGGAAAATACCTTTGGTAAAAGGTGTTTCCTTTTTTACTCATACCATGATGGGAGAGATTGTGTAGCAACAAGTAAAGGACAACACTTTTTCGGTGCGTTCCTTTACGGAACGCATTTTTTGTTTGGGGGACAAGTTATGGCTATTGATAGAAGAAAAACCAAATTATCTTTAAGCCGTACAATATCGAATAATATTTTTATTTTAAAAGAGATTAACAAAGCCTCAAAAGGCCTTGTGATTTTTGATGTCCTAATGTTTGGTTTTGCAGGGTTTTCCGACTTTATAACTTCAACCTATTTATTGCGATTAGTGCTACAAGGTATTGAACAAAGCCTCGATTTTTGGAGTATTGCAACTTTTATTCTTATATGGTTAGGTTTGCAGGTTATTTATCAAATAATTTTTGAGTTCTATTATAACGGGCCATATTTAAAAAAGATTAACCGAGTATATTTAAAGGTTAACGGCAAGATTTTTATGCACGCATCAAAGGTTGACCTTTCTTGTTATGATAATCCGGAATATTATGACCAATTTGTTAAGGCCGTTGACGACTGTGCTG
>JAZNNZ010000180.1:0-7007 GCA_045580525.1 Acutalibacteraceae bacterium | reverse complement strand
GTATTATCATATCTATTCGTATATGCAAAGCCATAAATATTATCATTATTTATTAGCTTTGGTGCGGCAACCAAAATGGGTTTATTGCTTTTTAACCTTTCTAATATATTGCTGCGTTCTTGCAAATTATAAAAGCTATTTAGTCTTTTAACAGCCTTTTCAGTTGGTGCAATAACCGCTAAATACTCGGTATTTTGATTAGTTAGCAAGAAACCGTGACAGTCATAAATATCTCCACGAGTATTGCCATAATTAAAGGACGTGGAATTATACGATTTATTTACCGTTTGTTCTTGTACAGATAAATTTATTGTAAATATCTTAAAAACCGAAAGTGCCGCTATTAATATACATAACACAAAGCAAAACAACGTACGTGCGGCAAAGGTTTTTTCAAAGTTTTTTTGCATAACAAAACCCCCACATTTTATTATTATCAATGTGGGGGTAAATATTAAGCTTTCATTCTTAAAAGTGATCCGCTTTGAATTTTGGTTGGATAAGGAATGCGAATAATTTCAGTAGGATGAATTGCAGATTCAATTTTTTCACCGTTACTATCAAACATTTCATTTACAGTAAAAGTAAAGGATAGTTTTTTAGGTTCAAGACAATCTAAAACTGTGCCAACTGAAAATTTATTTTTCATTTCGGCGTATATAAAGCCATCCTTATAATCGCGCACTATTGCCGCTACAGCATAATCTCTAACGTAACCTGCAGACTGATAGCTTTGTGAGTTTTCGGGTTTACCAAAATAAAAGCCTGTTGAATAGCCGCGATGAGAAACCTTCATAAGTTCTTCTTTAATATTATCTTCTAACTTCCAATTGTCTTTATCTTTTGCGTTATTAAGACTTTGAAGCGCAAGATAATAGGTATTTGTAACCGCCGCTACATAATAATGCGATTTAGCGCGACCTTCAATTTTTAAACTATTAACACCTGCTTTTTCCACTAAATTAAGATGCTCTGCCATACATAAATCGTTAGCGTTTAATATGTAAGTACCATCTTTAGTTTCGGTTACGGGGAAATATTGACCGGGACGTTTCTCTTCGACCAGCGCATAGCTCCAACGACATGGCTGTGCACAATCTCCCCGATTAGCGTCACGACCGGTCATATAGCTTGAAAGCAAACAACGAGCAGAAAATGAAACGCACATTGCACCGTGAATAAAGGCTTCAAGCTCCAAATCTTTTGGTGTTTTGGCTCTGATTTCGGCAATTTCTTCTAAAGATAATTCACGAGCAAGAACAATACGCTTTGCACCTTGATTATAAAAGAAGTTTGCAGAATGATGGTTTACTATGCCTGATTGAACAGAAATATGCAAATCAACGTTGGGTGCATATTTTTTTGCTAAATCAATTACACCAACGTCTGACACAATAACACCATCTGCTTTAAAATCATTTAAAGCTTCTAAAAACTGCGGCAAAACAGCAATTTCTTCGTTATGTGGAATTGTATTACAGGTAACATAAACCTTTACGCCATTTTTGTGCGCATGGTCTATTCCCTTTTTTAATTCATCTAATTCAAAATTTCCTGCAGCAGTACGCATACCATATTGTTTACCTGCAAGATAAACTGCATCTGCGCCAAACTGTACTGCGGCATATAGGCGTTCAAGATCGCCCGCGGGAGAAAGTATTTCCATATATTAACCCAACCACTTTCCTTGGCTTTTTAATGTTGCAATTGTTTGATTATGCTGACGATAGGTTTCGTTATAATAAAATTTATTTTCACTATCGGTTACAAAATAGGTGTAAGGGAAGTTTTCTTCGGGATAAATTGATGCTTTAATTGCGGCAAGACTTGGCGAACAAAGCGGTCCTGGCGGTAAGCCTTCAATTTTATTGGTATCATATCTTCCTTCGCCATAAGGGTATTCTGCTGTAGGAGAAGAACCAAGTCTTTGTGGTTCATCCCAAACCAAACGGTTATAAAAAACTGCCGCTACTTTTGGCATTTCTTCTTCTGAAGCAGAAGCTTCCAGCTCAACTATAGAAGCCATGGTTAAAACATCGTGTAAGGTTTTATAATCTTTACTGATTTGATTTAAAAGGTCTTCTGTTAAAAGTTCTTCTGTACGAAGCAGCATTTTTCTTATAGCAAGTTCTGCGCATTCGGCAGAATCATAATTATAAAATTGATAGGTATCAGGGAATAGATAACCTTCAAAACGATAGTAAACCATATTTGACGGAATGTTTGATACAAAACTTATATCTGAATAATTGCCGCTTTTCATAGCCGCTCTGAAATCAGCGCTTTTGCAAACACCCTTTTCTTCCAATATACGCATAATATCGTCTATATTAGAGCGTTCAGGAATGGTTACTTCAACAACGTTTGTGGCTTCGCCATCTTCTTGAAGTTTTGCGGCAATATCTTTATAACCAAGTTCATTAGAAAAACTATATACACCGTATTTAAAGGTGCCATCATAACCGCCAAACCTACAAAAAACTCTGAAGAAAAAACTATTATTAATTGCACCTTTTTCTTTAAGCTCCTTTGCAATTGCAGACGTACCTGAACCTTCTTCTATTTCTATAACGCACTCTTGCAGTCCGTCAAAACGAATGCCCATATAATCTGAAATAAAATATAAAAAGCCAAATGCAAAAACTATAGCTGTTAAAATAACAATTAGGGTTCTTACAATTTGTTTCATTCTGCGGTATTTACGACGATTTACAACCCTTGCGCGACTTTTTACAATTCTATCGTTACTGCTAATATCTACAAACTCTTCAACCTTTGGTTGTTCGGTTTGAGCATCGGCAATATTTTCAGGTTGTGTTAAAGTGTCATCATTTTTTTCAAAATCGTAAAGATTATCTGACATAACAAAGCTCCTTGTAACAAAATAACCTTTAATTCATAAAATGGTATTGACAATACAAAAAGGAGTTGTTTTTATGAATAAAGGTTTATTTGGTAGCGATTGCACCTGGATTTTAGTTTTAATTATTGTTTATCTTGGTTGTTGCTGCAATAAATAAAACAAAATACATTGCATTAAGGCCGCAATTTTGCGGTCTTTCTGTTTTTACTGGTGTTTCTGATCCATTCGTTAGTAACAACGGTTTCAACAGGTCTATCATATCTGCCATGATACATTTTTAGTCTAAAATCTTCAACATAGCAAATACCAACCGCAGAACCGTCATACTTAGACATATAGCGGTCATAATAACCTTTACCATAGCCTAAACGGTAACCGTTTGCGCTAAACATAAAGGCAGGGACAAGCATAAGGGTATCTGAAAAGTCTGTAACTACGGGCAAATTTTCATTTGGTTCTAAAACCGAAAAGGTGCCGGGTGCTAAATCTTCAAACGAGGTAATATAATGAAACTCCATTTGTCTTGTATAAGGAATGCACCTTGGTACCGCTACCCTTTTACCATCTGCCCAGGCGTTTTTGATAATATTATGAGTATCTACTTCTATAGGTGTTGACACGTAAACTAAAACGGTTTTTGCCGCTTTGTACTGATAAAGTTTTCTTACCCTTTCTGCAATGGCGGCATCCATTACAGCTTTTTGTTCTTTATCAAGTTCCTTGCGGCGCTTTTTACATTGCTCACGCAAATCAACTTTATATTTTCTTATATCTATATTTCGCATATAATTGAATCCTTAATTTTTTGAGCGGTTTTATTATCTACAAGCCTTTCTATAATGGCAAGTGCAAAATTTATTGAAACACCTGCACCGCGTGCAGTTATGATATTACCATCAACATTAACAGGTTTTTGATTAACCTTTGCGCCTACCAGCAAATCTTCAAAGCCTGGATAACAACAAGCATTTTTACCTTCTAATAAATTGCGGCGCCCCAAAACAGAAGGAGCCGCACAAATTGCACCAATTAAAAGGTTATTTGCTGATGCATAATCTAAAAGACCGCTGACAAATTCAGACTTGTCCAAATTAAGTGTGCCCGGCATACCACCCGGTAAAACAACAGCCTTTAAATTGTCAATGTCAAAAATTTCATTATCGGCTTTATCACAAAGCACGGTAATGCCATGAGAACCGGTGACCTGTTTTTTGCCATTAATACCAACCGTAAAAACTGTAAGCTCTGCTCTTCTTAATAAATCCAAAGTGCAGAGTGCTTCGGTTTCTTCAAAACCATCTGCTAAAAGTAAAAATACCATTTATATCACTTTCTTAGTAAGATTTAATATTTCATTAGCTATATCGTCAATAGTTCTTGGATTACCATCTTTAGCGCAGTTTATAATTTGCCAACCTAATTTTTCTGCGGCAAAATATGCAGCTTTACGACATAGTTTTAAATATTCAGCGTTACTTTCGTGAATATCACGCTTTGATTCATCGCCTTCGTATCTGTTAGACAGAAGCTTATTTGATACTTCAAGCGGCATATCTAAAAAGAATACAACGCTTGGTCTTGGAATTTTAACCTTATTAAATTCTAAATCATAAAGCCAGTCTAAAAATGTTTCCCATTCACTTTCGGGTAATTTTGACATCTGGTGAATGCAGTTAGACGTGGTATATCTACCCGAAAGAACTGTTCCACCATTATTAAAATATTCACCCCAATGTAATTTAAAACTTGCATAACGGTCAATAGCAAAGAAAAGCGATGCTGTATATGCATTAACGTCTTCCGGGTTATTGCCGAATTTGCCCGATAAATACATTTTAACCGGCTCACAGGATGGCTCTGAATATTCAGGGAAAGAAACGGTTTTAATATCAACATTTTCTGCCTTTAAATTTTCTTCTAATTTTAAAAGTTGTGTTGATTTGCCGCTTCCGTCAAGTCCTTCTAAAACAATAAGTTTACCCATTTTTATTATTTCCTTAAATTTTGATATTCTTCGCGAACTTCTTTCATTAATCCGCAACTCATTTTTCCTTCGGGACAGCCACCTCTAAAACAAGGTGGTCCAGCCTTTTTGAAGATGTTTGGTGCTACTTCTAAACAAAGTGTAAGCATTTGCTTTGCAACGTCTCTAATTTCCCATTGTGCGCGATTACAACAACGATGTGTGAAAAAGTTTTGTAAGCTTCTGGCGTTCATTGTAACAATCATTTTGGTATCACATGCATTGGGTAATACAAAACGAGCGTCTTCAATTGCTTGTTTTTCTGCAGAACGTTTAGCAGATTTTTCATCTAAACCTTTATCTAAAAAAGTTTTTAGATGCTTTTCTTCTAAAATATCACTTAATTTCTTATATGTATCTGCAGCATATTGCATGGCTTCGTTATATATTTTTAACGCTTCTTCGTTTTGTGTAATTTCAGGTGGGGTTACATACTCCATATTATGTTCTTTAACGTAGCGTTGACTTTGAACAGAATAAGAAGCAATTCTGTGTCTGGTAATCTGTGCTAAAAACGCGCGAGAAACACCTTCTATACCAAAGGTAAAGTTTGCGTGTTCAATTGGACTTTCGTGTCCTATTTCTGCGAGCATATTAACAAAGTTTGCGGTTTTTTCTTCTGTAAGACCATCGCGAACGGTATCAATATCGCTTTGGGCATAACAAAGTTTTGCGGCCGATGCCACGTTTTTTTCAGGATCAGGTGTATAGGCTAATAGTGTAACTTTTGCCATAAATATTCACTCCCCATTATAATTAATTTAATTATATCAAAAACTAACATATATATCAATTAAAAAAATTGTCAGAATATAATTTTTTTTGAAAAAAACTATTTAAAATTTTGAATTTTCGTGTTATTATATGTGTAGCAATAGTTTAGGAGGGGTAATTTTGGCAGAACAATTTAAACATTTGCCCTATGGCGAACTTGCAGTTATAAGTATGCGCGGCTGCGAAGACATTTGCAATAGGGTTGACTACTATTTGTCACAATGGCGCGATTTACCCGAAAATGAATCGTTTGTCATTCCTGCTTCTTGTCCTCGTTTTGGTACGGGCGAAAGCAAAGGCGTTTTAAACCACACAGCACGTGGACTTGACGCATACATCATTTGTGACTGTTTTAACTACGGTGTAACCTACGAAATGTACGGTAAAACAGTTCCGATGAGTCCGGATGATCATTTTCAAGATTTAAAAAGAATCATTTCAACAATGGGCTCAAAAGCAAGAAGAATTACAGTAATTATGCCAATGCTTTACGAAGGCAGACAGCATAAAAGAAGCACAAGAGAATCACTTGACTGTGCAATGGCACTTCAAGAACTAACCAACATGGGCGTTCACAATATTCTAACCTTTGACGCTCACGACCCACGCGTATCTAACGCCATTCCCCTTGACGGATTTGACAACGTCCGTTCTACCTACCAAATGATTAAGGCTATTGTACGTGATGTACCTGATATTAAATTAGACCGCGAACACACAATGATTATTTCGCCTGATGAAGGTGGCGTAAGCAGATGTATTTACTATGCATCTGTTTTAGGATTAGAAATGGGTATGTTCTATAAACGCCGCAACTACTCAATTATTGTAAACGGTAAAAATCCTATAGAAGCTCACGAATTTTTAGGTAACGATATTAACGGCAAAGACGTTATTGTTGTTGACGATATGATTTCATCAGGTGAATCAACATTTGATATTGCTGTACAACTAAAAGAAAGAGGCGCAAAGAGAATATTTGTTTTCTCAACCTTTGGTCTTTTTGTTGAAGGCTTACAGAAATTTGACGAATACCACGAAAAAGGGTATATTGAGAAGGTATTTACCACAAACCTTATTTATAATCCCCCTGAACTACTTGAAAAACCTTGGTATTCAAACGTTAATATGTCTAAATATATTGCATATTTAATTGACAGATTAAACTACGATAATTCTATTAGCAGTCTACTAAATCCTGTTGACAGAATTAACAATTTCCTTATTAAAAAAGGTTTTAGAGAAAAAGAAGACTAATAAAAAAATAATGGGCAGAGCATTTTAGCTCTGCCCTATTTTTATTTGCTTAAATATTTTTTAAAGGTTTCGTAATGTTTATTAAAGTCT
>JAZNNZ010000179.1:0-5771 GCA_045580525.1 Acutalibacteraceae bacterium | reverse complement strand
AAAGGAAACATCATCAACAGCCTTTAAGGTAAGACTTTTTAAAAAGCCGTTTGGAATGCTGAAATACTGTTTTAAATTTTTTACTTCGAGAAGATTTTTTTCATTAGTCATTGTTATACATCTCCTCTGCTTTTTCTAATGTAAGCTCACCGTTTTCAACAGCGGCTCTAATATTTTGCCAACAAGAAGAAATGTGATCTTCATTAATTCTCATTTCCTTTGCTTTGTGGCATAAACATACCTTCATAGCGTTCTCACAACGTGGTGCAAAGGGGCAGCCATCGGGCATATTCAGTAGGTCAACAGGTGTACCGCCAATTGGCTCTAAACGTTGACCTGCACTATTAACACTTGGAATAGATTTTAACAGTCCTTTAGTATATTCGTGTTTAGGATTATAGAAAATTTCATCAGCGGTGCCGCGTTCACACACTTCACCCGCATACATAACTATAACCTCGTCGCACATTTCTGCAACAACACCAAGGTCATGAGTTATCATAATAATGGACATACCAAGCTGCTTTTGAAGATCCTTCATAAGATCAAGAATCTGAGCTTGAATTGTAACGTCTAACGCTGTGGTTGGTTCGTCAGCAATTAGAATGTCCGGCTCACAAGCGAGGGCCATAGCTATCATAACTCTTTGGCGCATACCACCCGAAAATTCGTGTGGATACTGATTAATACGCTTTTCAGGCTCATTAACGCCAACTAGTTTTAGCATTTCAATAGCTCTTTCGTGAGCTTGTTTTTTATCACGATTTGTATGAAGCATAATTGCTTCACGCAATTGATTACCAATTGTAAAAACAGGGTTTAAGCTGGTCATTGGGTCTTGGAAGATAATGCTTATTTTATTACCCCTGATTTTTTCTAAGGTTTCTTTAGGGGCACCAACAAGCTCTTCCCCTTTAAATTTTACGCTACCGTCTACAATACGGCCGGGGTTGGCTAAAATTTGCATAATACTATATGCTGTAACACTTTTACCAGAACCCGATTCACCAACAATGCCTAATACCTTTCCGCTATCTAGTGAAAAGGAAATTCCGTTTACTGCTTTAACCTCTCCGGCGGGTGTAAAGAAAGAGGTATGCAGATTTTCTACTTTTAATAATTCCATAATCTACCTCTTATTTCTTTAGTTTGGGGTCAAATGCGTCACGTAGACCGTCACCCAAAAGGTTTAATGATAAAACGATTAAGCAAATTGTAATTGCGGGAATAACCAAACGATAACCGTATGAAGCAATACCGCCAAGTGCATCAGAAGCTAAAGAACCTAATGAAGGCATTGGCATATTAACGCCAAGTCCCATAAAGGATAGGTAGCTTTCTGTAAAGATTGCAGAAGGAATTTGTAAAGCTGTTGAAATAATAATAACGCTTATACAGTTTGGTAACATATGACGACGAATAATATAGCCGCCTTTAGCACCGATTGAACGTGCATTTAAAACATAGTCTTGTTGCTTAATGGTTAAGATTTGACCACGGATTAAACGTGCCATACCTACCCAATAAAGTAATGCGAATACTATGAAAATACTGATCATACCGGTACCAAGTTTTGCAAACCAAGTACCTGCAATAACAGGCTCTAAAACCTTATTTAATACGGTTGAAAGCAGGATGATCATAAGAAGATCGGGTAACGAGTAGATAATATCTACTATACGCATCATAATAAGGTCAACCTTACCACCATAATAACCTGCGATTGAACCGTAAATTGAACCAATGATTAAAACGATAATACTTGCAAAGAAACCAACTAAAAGTGAAATTCTGGTACCATAGATAACACGAATAGCATAGTCACGTCCGTGGGCGTCTGTACCAAAAATGTGTGGGAAAATTTTCTCCCCGGCTTCTATACGAGCTAATTCGGTTTCGCCATATTCAAAGGGTTTTAGGTTGTTATAAGAAGCATCTGATAACTGACCTGGACGAATACCTAGCTGGTCATCATAAGAATATGGGTAAACCATAGGACCAAAAATTGCAATTAAAACAATTATGCTGATAATTACTAAGCATACTACAGCAACCTTGTTTTTCATAAGTCTGCGCATACCATCTTTAAAGAAGGTGGTAGACGGACTCATTCTTTGTTGCAAATACTTTTCTTCGTCTGTAGCCTTTTCAAAGCTTTGTAAATCAAGATGCATACTTAAGGGGTTTTTCTTGGGCATTTTATTAATATCTTTATTCATTTAAAACGCCTCCCTTAAGATAAGTCGACACGTGGGTCGAAAATTTTGTATGCAATATCGGAAAGCAGAGTCATAATAACCATAATAACTGCTAAGAAAATGGTTGTACCCATAATCATAGGATAGTCACGGTTAATGATACTTGAGAAGAAGAAATCGCCAATTCCTGGAACTGCAAAGATTTTTTCTACAACTAATGAACCTGTTAAAATGTAGGCAATCATAGGACCAACATAGGTAATAACAGGTGTTACTGCGTTTTTAAGTGCATGTTTAAACAACACTTTATTTTGTGCAACACCCTTTGCTCTTGCTGTTCTGATATAGTCTTGACCTAGTACGTCAAGCATACTTGAACGAGTAAGACGGGTAATGTAGCTCATTGGGTAAAGTGATAATGAAATAACCGGTAACACTAAACCCGCTGCGGTTGAACCGTTTGCCGGGAAAACGTTGGTTTTAACACAGAATATATACAATAGCAACGTGGCTATAACAAAGCCCGGCATTGCAACACACCCCGTAGATGTTACCATTATAATTTTATCAACAAGTTTATTATGATAAACTGCGGCTAATGAACCCAGTACTAAACCAAATAATATAGCAATTGCTGCAGCTTCAATACCAATAAGACCAGAAACCTTAAAGCCTTCTAAAATTAAGTCAGTAACGTTACGACCACGCAACTGAATTGAAGGACCAAAGTCTCCTTTTAAAACGTCACCCAAATAAACAACGTAGCGCTCAAACAATGGCTTGTCTAAACCATATTTTGCTTCTAATTGAGCCATAACCGCTTTTGATGGTGATTTTTCCGATAAGAATGGGCCGCCCGGAATGGCGTTCATAACAAAGAAGGTTATTGTTATGATTAAAAATACCGTAAAGATGGCCAAAAGCACACGCTTAACGATATACAGTGCCAACTTGGAATCCAAAATTTTCATCTCCTTAAATTTTAACAAAAACCCTTTTATCGCTTTAAACTTGTAAAGCGTTAAGGATATAGTTCCAATAATATATTGTTATAGTTAAATAATTATACAATAAAACCATCTCGTTGTCAACAAAAACGTTATTATTTTAACAAACTTTTTTAATAAAAAAGGGTGCAATTTTGCACCCTTTTTGTAAAATTATAAGATTATTAACTCTTTAGGACTTTTGGTAAGATTTATTGAACCGTCTTTTGTAACGTAAACCATATCTTCAATTCTCACGCCAAACCTATTTTCAATGTAAATACCCGGTTCTACCGTCATAATAGTGCCGGGTTTTAAAACGGTTTCACATCTTGTATTAAATGCAGGAGCTTCATGAATTTCTATACCAACCGAATGTCCAAGGCCATGACCAAAGCAACCTTTATACCCTGCATTATAGATAATGTTGCGGGCAATCTTATCAATATCAATACATCTTTCCCCTGCTTTAACCGCTTTTATGCTTTCAGTTTGAGCTTTTAAAACAATATTGTATATTTCTTTTTGTTCATCTGTTGCGCATCCTACTGCAACGGTTCTGGTCATATCTGAATGATAACCGTTAAACACAGCTCCGAAATCCATAGTTAAAAAGTCGCCTTTTTCAATTTTCTTATTGGTTGGAACTCCGTGCGGTAAGGATGAGTTTTTACCCGAAACCACAATGAAATCGAAAGAAACTCCTTCGCTACCTAATGAACGCATAAAGAATTCCATATCAAGCATAATTTCTTTTTCAGTTTTGCCAATATCAATTCTGTTTAAAATATAATCAAAGGTTTTATCGGTCATATCTTGCGCTTTTTGAATAAAGGCAAGTTCTTCTTCTGTTTTTACTGCGCGCATATCCTTTAAGGCTTTATCTATTGCGTTCTCGGTTGAAATTGTTATTCCTTCAAAGCTTTCTTTAAAACCGTTAAACTGAGTAACACTTACGCTTTCAGCTTCTACAAAAAGTTGTTTTATATCTTCCTTTTTAAGAACCTCTAAAATTGCGGCATCGGCTTTTTCAAGCATTTTAACTTCCATTGAGTTAATTGTTTCTTTTGCCTTTTCAACGTAACGGAAGTCAACCAAAAATACTGCGTAATTTTTTGTTATTACCACAAAACCGTCGCTGCTTTCAAAGCCTGTTAAGTAAAAACGGTTTGGTACCGATGAAATAAGGGCGGCATTCTTATCTCCTAACATATTTTGAATTTTTACTACTCTTGATTTAATCATAAATTACTCCTACATACTTTCAAGTATTTTGCACAAATATTTATAAGAACGTTCGGTTGAAGAAATGCTTAAATGTTCTTCTGTTGTATGAACGTCAAAAACGTTGGGGCCAAAAGAAACCGCATCGAGATTTTCTATTTTCTCCCCTAATATTCCACATTCAAGTCCTGCGTGAATAACCGTAACTTCCGGGTTTTTGCCAAACATTTTTAAATATACGTTTTTCATTATATCTCTTAAAGGAGAATTCTCGCGGTATTCCCATGCAGGATAAAAGCTATGGGTGTTTATACTACCGCCACAAAGGGCTGTAACACTTTTTAATTGATTTAAAAGTTCTAATTTTTCAGACTCTTTAGAACTACGAACCGCAAATGAAAAGCTGACGTTATTTTCATTTGTTTTTAAAACACCTAAATTAAGTGAAGTTTGCACCAGTCCTTCAATATCTTTACTAAAGGCTATTATACCGTTTGGCGCTTTATTTAAAAATGAAATAATATTGCTTGTTGCAGTATGATTAAAACACTTGCCGTTAAAATTAATTTTCTCTATTTTTACTGTTAGGCCATTATCGGTTTCAACCGTGTGTTTTTTAGTAAACGATTCTGCAAATGAAGTAATATCTGTTTTTGAGTTTACAACCGCATAAGCAGTTCTGGGTATGGCATTATCTTTAAGTCCGCCAAAGATTTCAGCTATACTTACGTCTGATAATTCATTTAAAATTTGACCCAAAACCATATTGGCATTTAATCTGCCTTTATCAATTTCAACCCCTGAATGACCGCCTTTTAAGCCGTCAACCGTGATTTTATAAAACTCACCTTTTAAAGTTTCATATTCTATGGGTATAGTAATATCGGCACGGGCACCACCTGCACAACCTACCGTTAAAACGCCTTCTTCTTCCATATCTATATTAATAAGGGTTTTACCTTTAAGTAAGCCGCCATCAAGACCTATTGCGCCATACATACCTGTTTCTTCATCTATAGTAAAAAGCGCTTCAATTGCGGGATGAGAGAGCGTATTACTTTCTAGAATACTTAATATAAAAGCAACTGCAATACCATCATCGCCACCCAAAGTTGTGTTTTTGGCTTTTAAAAAATCTCCATCAACATAAAGTTCTAGCGGATCGGTTTCAAAATTAAAGGAGCTACCGGGTGTTTTTTCACAAACCATATCTAAATGCCCTTGTAAAATAACGGTAGGCTTATTTTCATAGCCTTTTGACGCCGCCTTTTTAATAATTACGTTATTAAGCTCATCTTGAACATATTCTAAATTATGTTTTTTTGCAAATTCTACACAATAATCAGAAATGGCTTTTGTATTG
>JAZNNZ010000178.1:0-3158 GCA_045580525.1 Acutalibacteraceae bacterium | reverse complement strand
GTCTGTCTGCAAGTTCGCGCTGAGAAATTTTTAATTTAGTTCTATAGACACTAACATTTTTACCGCAAAGATTATTTAATCCATCTTTTGTTTTATTTATGAACATATTTTTCTCCTTTTTGACATTTAGTGCTTGTCATTAAGAAAAGTATATGTTATAATGTTTTAAAATATGACATTTAGTAAATGTCAAAAGGAGGAAAAATATGAAAAAATTATTGTTGATTATTTTGTGCATTGTTTTTTGTTTAACATTCGTGTCTTGCGGTGATCCTGTTATTACTGACGGTGATGTTTCAGAAGCTAAACAAGAAACGGGCAAAACTACCTTTGGATTGAATGAGGCTGCAAGTTTTAAAAATTTAAAATTTACTGCATTAGAGTTCAAAGAATCCACTGGTGCAGATTTTTTTGCCCCGGAAGAGGGAAATGTGTTTGTAGGCGTAAAGTTTAGTGTGGAAAATATTTCTAACGAAGAACAATCGGTAAGCACATTGTTGATGTTTGAAGGTTATGCTGATGACGTTAAATGCGATTATTCAATAAGCGCTGCAACAGTTTTTAGCGATGGCACACTAGATGGAAGCATAGCGGCTGGTAAGAAACTTGTAGGATGGTATGCTTTAGAGGTTCCTGAAAATTGGAGCACAATAGAACTTGTCATAAAACCTGATTTATTATCAGATAAAAATGTAAAATTTGTTCATAGCAAGTAAGAAATAGGGGATTTATAATGAAAAAAAGAAGCGTAATGTTAATTATAGCAACAGTTTTAGCATCAATTTATGCAGTTTATTTAATTTGTTATTTTGTTGGCGGCACGGCAGCAGCTGATGAAACAGCAACAGCTATTGGTGGCGCTATTGCCACTGCTTTGGTTGCGCCACATATGGCTATGTTTTTATTAGGTTCAATTTTTGGCTGGGTTGGTGTATTTCTAAAAAAATCTTGGTCAGCTTTAGTTGCTGCAATTTTATATTCTGTTGGCACGGTTTTATTTTTAGCTTATGCTATGTTTGGAATTCCGTTGTTAGTTTTAGGTTTTATTGGTTATGCTAATCAGAAAAAACTTAACAAAAAAGCATTAGAAACTGTTGAGTAAAAATCATTTAATGGCGAGCTAACTGCTCGCCATTTTTATTTGCAATATATCAGTATATATGTTACACTAATTTTGGTGATAATTTATGACACACAATATGAAATTGCACTTTAAGCCTTTTGAAATGATAAAAAATGGCGACAAAATTTACGAGCTGCGTTTATATGATGAAAAACGAAGAAAAATTAAGGTTAACGATACAATCGTTTTTACTAATAAAAATGGGGAAGAGTTAGCGGTTTGCGTTAAAGCTTTACATAAATTTTCAAGCTTTAAAGAATTATATGAAACCCTGCCGCTAGAAAAATGCGGCTATTTAAAGGAAGAATTACCAACAGCAAGTTATACCGATATGCAGGAGTATTACAGCTGTGAGAAACAAGAAAAATACGGCGTTTTAGCAATAGAAATTGCGTTACTGTAAAGGTGGAATTTTTCCACCTTTTTTATTTGCATTTTATTTATATATATGTTAAACTAAATTTTAGTGAAAAAATCATCAAAAAGTGTGGCTTTTTTATGAAAAACTTGCAAAATCTACATACTCACACAACCTTTTGCGACGGCAAAAATACACCAGACGAAATGGTGCAGTTTGCTTTAAGCAAAGGGTTTGATTCTATTGGCTTTTCGGGGCATTCATATATGTCTTTCAGTAAAGGCTATTCAATGTCTTTAGAAGGTACCGAAGAATACAAAAAAGAAATTACAGCTTTAAAAGAAAAATACAAAGATCAAATAGAAATCTTTTTAGGACTTGAGTACGAAATGTACTCCGGTTTTGGTTTACCCTGCGGCTTTGATTTGTCTGGTTACGATTATCTTATCGGCTCATCGCACTACCTTAAATTTGATAATGAAGTAGTAGGCTTTGACCGTGACGCTGTAACCGTTAGAGAAGTAATTGATAAATATTTTGGTGGCAACGGTCTTAACTTTGCTAAAAAATATTACGAAGATTTTTCGCAAATATACACAATGGGTAAATTTGATATTTTAGGGCATATAGATATAATCTCAAAAACGGTTGAACAAATATCGCATTTTGATGAAAATAGCGAAGAATACTTAAAATATGCATATGATTGCATTGCTTCTTTAAAGGGTAAAATCCCACTTTTTGAAGTAAATACCGGTGCAATATCGCGCGGTTATAAAAAGGTGCCATACCCAATTCTTCCAATTTTACGCGAATTATATAGGCAGGGTTTTGGCGCGGTAATTTCATCTGATTGCCATAATGGCGAGTTTTTAGATTGTGACTTTGAAAACGCAAGAGAATTGCTAAAAACAGTAGGCTTTAAAGAACGTTATATTTTAACTAAAACCGGCTTTAAAGCTGTAGAGGTATAATGTATGAACGTGTTATCTGTAATAATGCTTGGCTTTGCAATATTAGGCGGTATAGACCGCATTTTCGGTAACCGCTTAAAGCTCGGAACCGAATTTGAAAAAGGCTTTACCGTGCTTGGTGATATGGCGCTTTCAATGGTAGGTATGATAGTTTTAGCCCCTTTTCTTGCAGAGCTTTTAAACCCTGTATTTAACTGGTTTTATACCGCGTTTCATATTGATCCGTCAATAATTCCCGCGTCCCTTTTTGCTAACGATATGGGCGGTGCACCATTAGCTAAAGAAATTGCAAAAAATAGTAGCGTTGGTATGTTTAATGCGCTGGTTGTATCGTCTATGATGGGGGCTACAATTTCCTTTACAATTCCCTATGCATTAGGGGTTGTAAAAAAAGAACTCCATAAAGAATTATTTTTAGGCTTTTTATGTGGTATAGCCACCGTTTTTATTGGTTGTCTGGTTGTCGGCTTAATACTGAATATTCAAATAATTACGCTTATATTAAACCTTTTACCATTAATTATTTTTTCTGCAATAATTGTAGTTGGCCTTTTATTTGCACCCGGCGTAACCGTTAAAATTTTCAAAGGTCTTGGCATATTTATTAAAGGTCTTATAACTGTAGGACTTTTAATTGGAATGATAGAATTTTTAACAAAAATTAAAATTCCTATTTGCTTTTTTACAAGAATCATGTATAATG
>JAZNNZ010000177.1:0-4574 GCA_045580525.1 Acutalibacteraceae bacterium | reverse complement strand
GTTAGCATATGCTAACTGATAGATAAAATATAACGGTTAGCCTTTGCTAACCTTACAATATTATACTCACCGTTTTTTATTTTGTCAATACCCTTTTGGAAAAATTTTTTACAAAATTTTAGAAAACTTGAAAAACCATACGTTTTATGTTATTCTTATTATAATATAATTTATTACTATATTTTGCGGAGGGATTTTATGCATCTTCAAGAATCGGGCGAGATGTACTTAGAATCTATATATGTGTTGTTACAACAAAGTTCTAATGTCAGAAGTATAGACGTTTGCGAATATATGGGATACAGCAAACCAAGCGTTAGTCGCGCTGTGGGACTGCTTAAAAAGGGTGGCTTTATTACCATTAGCGAAGAAGGCTTTATTACCCTTACAGATTCCGGTCTTTCAACCGCAAAAAAGGTTTTTGAAAGACACACCGTAATCACCAAATTTTTAGAAAGCATTGGTGTTGATAAAACTACCGCCGCAGATGATGCGTGTAGAATTGAACACGTTATAAGTGATGAGAGCTTTGAAGCACTAAAAAAACAAATTAAATAAACAAAAGTCGAGGCAAAACCTCGACTTTTTTTATTTATACAAAGAATTTTCTTTCAAACTTTTTTCTAGCAGGCCTACAAATACCCAAGAAAATAAGCAGTCCGCCAAGAATACCAAGTGTTACAAGCGGGTATATAAACCAACAAACAAAGGTTGAAATATTAAAGGTAATATTAATTAATATTTCAAGTGGGAACATTACCGCGCCAAGCGCTAAAAATGCGCCGCCAAAAATATAAAGTTTACCGCGTCTTACGTATTTAAGCAGTGTTACAACAGCGGTTGAAAGCAAACCTAAAAATACGCATATTGGCATTGCAAAGCTTATAAACCAATGCCCCATAGTTGCAAAATTTATATATGCCAAATAGCCGGTAGCCACGCCAAAGCCAACCGGTACAAAAATAACAGGATTAGGCTTTTTAAACCAAAGCGGCATTACAAAAACGGAATATAAAAATATTAATGCTCCCGTAACATAGCCCGACCAGCTTATTGTTTTGTTAAAGTGCAAATCACAAACGGTTGTAATAATAATGGGCAAGGTCATTAAAACACTAACAATTATTAATGCTAACACGGGGCTTAATTCTTCTTTAGGGTAACGGTCTTTGGGGTAAAAGCCTTCTTTTATTTCCATTTCAATATCAGGATGATACACAATAGTACCGCAAAGCGGACAGGTATGTTCGGTGTTTTCCAAGCGTACACCACAGTTTATACAATACATAAAAACTCCTTATTTATTACAATAATTACTTTCTACCGTGGCCTTTAAGCCTTCATTTTCTAACACCTTATAAAAGTGATACTCAAGTTCAGGCTCAATAATATCTCTTATAAAATTCATATAAAGGGTGTCTTTATACGAAAGCACACCACAGTTGTGCGGCGCAGAGGCTTGAACACCCAATACAAAATCCATTCTGTCGATATGACGCGCCATTTCTTCGGGTATTTTTACCGCGCCCAAATTTGAAAGCGTAAGACAAGATTTTCTCTCTCCTACCGCGGTGAAAATTATCTTCATAACCAGATTTTTTATAAAAAGCGGAATGATTTTTACAAAGAAGGATTTTTCATCATTAACGTTTGTGGCAATCATTTTGCTCATATGCTTTTCGTTGGCTTCAAGTCCCACCTTATGATGAATAATTTTGCAGATTTCTTCTACAGAATACTCACCCAGTCTTGTATCAATATAAGGTGTAATATATAAAGCAAAATTACGTAAGGTTTTACTTTGATAAATATTTCTTAAATTAACCGGTATTAAAATTTTAACTGCCTTTCTTTTTTTAACCCGCGGCTCCTTCACCTTTTGAAGCTCCACTAATGCCTTCATAAGCAGTGCACATAAGTAGGTGTTTAAGCTAACGTTTAAGCTATGGGCTTTATCAAGTAATTCCTTTACCGACATTTTAAAGCAAACTAAATTTAAAAATCCGTCCTTTGTGGGTGTGCCGCTTAAACGCCAGGCATCGCGCTCATTTCTGGAGCGGGTAATTTTACCGCTGTGCTTTAAAAAGCTATCTTCAAGCTCTTCTTTTTTGGGCTCTTCGTAGCGGTCTAAAACACCCTTTTCACAGGGTACGTTTTCTTGATATTTTTGAGTAATATATTCCGCTACTAAGGTTTTTAAAAACACCAAAGCTCCATTGCCATCAGTAATTGAATGAAAATATTCTACCGCTATACGGTTTTTATATGCAATAACCCTTAAAGCAGAACGTCTGGTTTCTCTTTTAGACATAATACATAACGGGTAGCTATTTTCTTCCAACACCTTTGGTGGCTCTTTAAGTTCTTCAAGATAATACCAAAAAACTCCGCGTTTTAATTTTACCGCAACAGATGGAAATCTTTTAGCGGTAACATTAACAGCAGATTGCAAAACATCTTTATCAATTTCTTCGTTTAAGGTTGCAGACAGTCTATAAACGTTGCTCCAATTTCTGCCACGCGCTGCGGGGTAAATTTTTGCGGCGTTATCTAGGCGCATCCACCTTGGTTCTTGTGTTTTTGGCATTTGCTTTATCCTTTCAAAACTTAAACATATTTTAACATATACAACCATCTTAATCAATAATAAATTGTTGTAGAATTTTGTGTGGTGTGTTATAATGCTTTTAGCATAACTTAAAAACCTTTAAGGAGTTTTATTTATGAAAAAGGCTTTAAAAATTACAGGCAAAATTTTATTATGGTTTGTTTCAATAGTTTTAGCACTTGTTATTTTAGTACTTGCAGGTCTTAATGTTGCAAAATACGGTATTTACTCTGAATACTTTTCTTTAAGAGATATTGTTTGCCAAAACCCCGGCCTTAATGACGGTTTTGTTCATCAGGGTATTTGTATGGACGATAACAGCGGTAAAATTCTTTTATCGGGTTATATGGCAGATCACTCGGCTTCTCGCGTTTATGTAACAGACACCGAAAACAACGATTATTTTGTAAGCGTTTATAAAGACGGTGCCGCCTTTACAGGACATTTAGGTGGTATTGCTGTTGCTAAAGACACCGTTTATATTGCTTCTGAAGATGCGGTGCACACCATTTCTTTAAAGAAGGTGTTAAATGCAAAAAAGGGTGACGTTTTAGAGATTGAAGAAACTATACCGGTAAATAATCAGGCATCTTTTTGCTATGCTGACGGAGAGTATTTATACGTTGGAGAATTCCATGACGGCGGTCAATACATAACAGAACACCCTTATGAAACCAATGACGGACTATATCACGCAATTATTTCACGTTATAATATTGCCGACTTAACCAAACCCGATAAGGTTTATTCTATAAGAGATAAGGTGCAGGGCATTTGCTTTAAGAACGGCAAAATAGTGTTTTCAACCTCTTACGGTCTTGCCGACTCGGTTTACTACATTTATAACGAAGCCGACTGCATTAAAAGCGGTGAAACTCTTGATGGCGCCGAAGTTTATTTTGTAAACAACTGCATAAAAGAATTTAAGGGCCCTGCAATGGCAGAAGGACTTGAATATTATGACGGTAAGGTTATTACTATGAGCGAAAGCGCATCTAACAAATATATTTTTGGTAAGTTTTTCTTTGCAAATAAAATTGTAGCGTTAGACGTATTGGGCGAATAAAACAATATAAAAAACAAAAAACGAGGTGAATACACCTCGTTTTTTATTTACATAAACAGCCTTGCTGCGGTGGTTAAAATTATTAAAAACCCTAAATTAAGACCGGTAAAAATTGCAAGATACTTTTTGGTTTCTTGTGGGTATAAAATTTTAAATTCATTAAAGGTTATAAGTGAAGCTAAAGAAGCAATAAGAGTGCCCGTGCCACCAATATTTACCCCCAATAAAAGGGCGGGGTAATTTTCAGTAAAGCGCGAAAGAAGTATAGCAGACGGCACGTTACTTATAAATTGGCAAGATAAAGTTGAAACCAAAAGGGTATCTTTCGCCAAAAGACTTGATAACAGGTTGTTAACAATCTCCATTCTTGCCAAATTACCCGAAAAAATAAAGAAGAAGAAAAAGGTGCCAAGAAGGCCATAATCAACCATTTTTAAAGAGTCACGGTCAACAAAGAATAAAATTACGGGAATAACAACAAGGCCTATTAAAAAATGTATAACCCTGAAAACAATTAAAATTGAAAGTAAAAATAGAATTCCGTAAAGCACCGCTTTTTTAATATTTAATTTTTCATCAAACTCTTCATTTATTGTAAATTTTATTGGTTTTAATGGAATACAGGCAATTATTAAAAGTGCAACTGCAAGTAAAAACGCAGGAAGCATTATTAAACAAAATTCACCCGTATTAATGTTAAAATATGAATATAAATAAAGATTTTGCGGGTTTCCAAAGGGTGTTAACATACCGCCTAAATTGGCCGAAATGTTTTGAAGCACAAACAAATATGCCATATATTTTTCTTGTTTTATAACCGAAAGAGCAAAATACCCTAAGGGTAAAAAGGTTATAAGCGCCATATCATTTGCAATTATCATGGAACCTATGAAGGTTATG
>JAZNNZ010000176.1:0-2679 GCA_045580525.1 Acutalibacteraceae bacterium | reverse complement strand
ATAAAAATGGCTAAAATGTGGCAGGGTAGATTAAGCGGCCTAACAAATCAAATTGCAGACGATTTTAATTCGTCAATTTCGTTTGACTTTCGTTTATATAAAGAAGATATTGCCGGTAGCATTGCCCATGCAAAAATGCTTAATAAGTGCGGTATTATTAACGATACCGAGCTTTACGAAATTGTTTCAGGCTTAAATGAAATACTGGAAGGTATTATAAGCGGTAAAATTATAATTGATAACACAGCAGAAGATATTCATATGTTTATTGAATCTCTTTTAACCGAAAAATACCCCGTTTCGGGCAAAAAGCTGCACACCGCAAGAAGCAGAAACGACCAGGTAGCATTGGATTTACGCCTTTATTTATTAAAAGAGCAAAAAGAAATAATTGCCCTTTTAAAAGAGGTTATAAATTCTTTGCTTTTAGTAGCAAAAGACAACACCAAAACAGTACTTCCCGGGTATACCCATTTACAAAGAGCACAACCAATTGTATTTTCACACCAGCTGCTTTGCTATTGCTTTATGCTGCTACGCGATATTGACAGACTTAAAGACTGTGAAAAAAGAATCGCGGTTTCTCCAATTGGCTCTTGCGCACTTGCGGGTACTACCTATAATACCGACCGCGTTTTTGAAGCAGAACTACTTGGTTTAAACCAGGTTGCTTTAAACAGTATTGACGGTGTAAGCGACAGAGATTTTGCGGTTGAAATGCTTTCTGATATCAGCATTATTATGATGCATTTAAGCAGACTTTCCGAAGAGGTTATTTTGTGGTCTAGTTTAGAGTTTAGCTTTGTGGAATTGTCTGACGAGTTTACAACCGGCTCATCTATTATGCCGCAAAAGAAAAATTCTGATATGGCAGAACTAGTGCGCGGTAAAACCGGCAGGGTTTATGGCGACCTTTTAGCGCTACTTACCACCCTTAAAGGTCTGCCCCTTGCTTATAACAAAGATATGCAAGAAGATAAAGAAGCCATTTTTGATGCAATAGATACCGTTAAAATCTGCTTACAGGTGTATGCACCCATGATAAAGACAATGACGGTTAAAAAAGAAAATATGCTACTTGCGGCAAAAAAAGGCTTTATAAACGCTACCGATTTAGCCGATTATTTAACAAAAAAAGGTGTGCCATTTAGACAAAGCTATAAAATTTCGGGTGAAATTGTGGCTTTTTGTATTGCTAATAACACCACACTTGAAGAGCTGACAATTGATAAATATAAAGAATTTTCGACTCTTTTTGAAAATGATATTTATGATGAAATTGACCTTACCGCATGTGCAAACAAGCGCATTTCTTTAGGCGGCACAGGTAAGGCTTCACAAGAAAACCAAATTGAATATATTGAAAAATGTCTTAAAAACATTTAAAATTTCTCTCGTTTTAAAAGGCTGCAATTTATTAGCTCTTCTTCGCTGGTAATTTGCAGTCTTTTAAACATTTCAAGCACAAACGGATTATTAATCGGCGTTTTAAAGCTTGAAGAATTGGCATATAACGTAGCGTTTACCTTGCCGGTTTGTCTGTTTTGAATTATTTTTGGGCCGCCAACACAACCGCCAACACACCCCATACCTTCATAAAAATTAGCGTCTATTTTGCCATTGTTTAGTTCTGTTAGCATACTTTTAAGCGCCATTACGCCTTCTGCTCTTTGGGTTTTAATGGGTATTTTGTTTTTATATTCCAACTGCTTTGCGGTTGTGGTAACCGCCTTTGTAACACCGCCCGACACCGCATAAAGTCGTCCCATTTTGCTTGAATGCTCTTTTATTTCGCTTTCTTCGTTTTTGGGTGTAATGCCGCATATATCAAAAGCATCATTTAGTTCTTTAAAGGTTATACAGTAATCAACTGCACCAAGTAAATCAGGCTCTTTTATTTCTGCTTTTTTAGCAACACACGGACCAATAAAAACGGTAGTACAATCATTACTTATCGCCTTTACAAACCGTCCCGCCGCAATCATTGGACTTACCGACGGTATCAGATGGTCTTTTATTGCGCCAAACTGTTTTTTTATAAGCGAAATCCAAACAGGACAACAGCAGGAAGTCAGCATATAATCGTTTTTGCTTTTTATATGGTTTTTAAATTCTATAGCCTCTTTTAAGGTTAGTATATCGGCAAAAAGTGAAACCTCTATAACCCCGCTAAAGCCTAGCTTTTTAAGGGCGTTTCGTATTTGTCCCATATTTGCCCCTTTAAACTGACCAATTATTGCAGGTGCTACAAGCGCATAAGAAACTCCACCGTCATTTACCCTTTTTAAAGCGGCAATAATATCAACACTTGGCAGTATTTTATTTTCTTTACAAGCCTTTACGCACTCCATACACCCCGTACAAAGCTCTTTGTTTATAATTAGCTCTCCGTTTTTGTTTTCTATGGCGTTAAAAATACAAGCCGCCTTGCAATTAGAGTCACACTCACTTTGTTTGCAGCTACCCGTTTTTATAACAACAGGATGTTTTTCGGGTTCTAACAGACAACTTAAATGGTCTTTATTCTCTCCCGATAAATCGGGTGTTTGGTGTAATAATTCAGCCTTTAACAGCTTTTCATAAAGTAAAGAAAAATCCATAAAACAAAACTCCTTAACTTTAGTTTTACCTAAAATTAAGGAGTTAATTTTTATTTTACACCATTTTTATAAAGCGCTT
>JAZNNZ010000175.1:0-2565 GCA_045580525.1 Acutalibacteraceae bacterium | reverse complement strand
GATAACGCTGACGCGTATCGTGGCTTTTTAACGCATTATATTTTAAAATATCGTTATTTTAGGCATTTAATCCCTAAATGAACGCTCCGTTTAGTAGCTCGTTTTGTTTTTTGTTTAATATATATAAATATATAATAAAATAATTTATATTTTTATTTTAAATATTTTTTAAAAATTGTAGATTTTTTAACAATGTTGTGGTAAAATGTAAAGTGCAAAACTCTGTAAAGGCGTTTTTGCGCCAAAAAATATGGGGTTTTAGTTAAAACAAGTGCATTATGCACTGCAAATATAATCCAAGGAGGATGCTTTAATGTCAAAAACAGCTACACTTCCGTTTTCAGGCACCAAAGAGCAAGAAGAAGCTCTACTAAAGGTTATTGAAGCGGAAAAAGGACAAAAGGGCGCACTAATCCCTGTGCTTCAAAAGGCTCAGGAAATCTACGGTTATTTGCCGATAGAGGTTCAAAGAATGGTTGCAGACGGTCTTTCTGTACCACTACAGGAAGTTTACGGTGTTGCTACATTCTACTCTTTCTTCTCCTTACAACCAAAGGGCAAATACAAAATTTCTGTATGTTTAGGTACCGCTTGTTACGTTAAGGGTTCAGGTGATATTCACCAAAGACTTCTTGACAGACTAGGTATTGAAGACGGCGGTTGCACACCCGACGGTAAATTCTCAGTAGAAGCTTGTCGTTGTATTGGTGCATGCGGTCTTGCTCCCGTACTTACAGTTAACGATGACGTTTACGGTCGTTTAACCGTTGATGACGTTGACGGAATTTTAGCAAAGTATAAAGAAGACTAATGCTACCCGAAATTTCACTTAATATTTTAGATATTACCGAAAACTCGGTTAAAGCAAAGGCCACAAAAATTGTAATTGACGTTTTTGCCGATTTTAAAAAAGATACGCTTACCGTTGATATTATAGATAACGGTTGCGGTATGACAGAAGAACAGTTAAAAAACGTAACTAATCCGTTTTTTACAACCCGCACAACAAGAAAAGTGGGACTGGGCATTCCGTTTTTTAAAATGGCAGCAGAAAGCACCGGCGGAAGCTTTGATATTAAAAGCGAATTAAATGTTGGAACAACCGTTAATGCGGTTTTTACGCTTTCACATATTGACCGTATGCCAATGGGAGATATAACACTTACAATGTGGCAGCTTATAACCATGCACGAAGATATAAACTTTGTATTTAACTATAAGGTTGATGAAAAGGGCTTTACTTTAGACACTAAGGAATTTAGAGAAGTGTTGGGAGATATCTCTTTTACAGAACCCGAGGTTAGCGCTTACATTAAGGAATATCTTAAAGAAAATATTACTGAGACACTCGGTGAAAAAATATTTTAACTACTATTAGGAGGAAAAATAATGAAATCACTTGCAGAATTAAAAGCTATTCGCGATAGAATGCAAGGTGCAGTTGGTCTTCGCGCCGAAGACGAAGGCAACACTCGTGTTGTTGTTGGTATGGCTACTTGCGGTATCGCAGCAGGTGCACGTCCTGTACTTAACACACTTGCAGAATTAGTTGATAAAAAAGGCTTAACAAACGTTACTGTTACACAAACAGGTTGTATAGGTCTTTGTATGTATGAACCTATTGTTGAGGTTTATGAACCCGGCAAAGAAAAGGTTACCTACGTTAAAATGGACGCTGAAAAAGCTGCTGAAGTTGTTGAAAGACATTTAGCTGGCGGCAGCGTTGTTGAAAAATACACTATTAAATAGGAGGAAGAGTTAATGTATCGTTCACACGTTCTCGTATGCGGTGGTACCGGTTGTACTTCTTCCGGCAGCTTAAAAGTATGCGAAGCATTAGAAAACGAAATTAAGGCACAAGGCCTTGAAAAAGAAGTTCAGGTTGTTAAAACCGGTTGCTTTGGTCTATGCGCATTAGGACCTATTATGATTGTTTATCCGGAAGGCACCTTCTATTCAATGGTTAAACCGGAAGACATTAAAGAAATTGTTTCTGAACATTTATTAAAGGGACGTATTGTTGCCCGTTTAGTATATGAAGAAACAGTTGAAGAAGACGGCAACGTTAAATCTTTAAACGATACCGCTTTCTACAGAAACCAATTACGTATTGCTTTACGTAACTGCGGTGTTATTAACCCAGAAAACATTGATGAATACATCGGTAACGACGGTTATGCCGCTTTAGGTAAAGTTTTAACCGAAATGAAACCCGAAGAAGTAATTCAAACACTACTTGATTCAGGTCTTCGCGGCCGTGGCGGCGCAGGTTTCCCCACAGGCTTAAAATGGAAATTTGCAGCAGCTAATAAGGCTGACCAAAAATATGTTTGCTGTAATGCTGACGAAGGTGACCCCGGTGCATTTATGGACCGTTCAGTACTTGAAGGCGACCCCCACGTAGTATTAGAAGCAATGACAATTGCAGGTTATGCAATTGGAGCAAGTCAGGGTTACATTTACGTTCGTGCTGAATACCCAATCGCTGTTGAAAGACTACGCGTTGCAATTAATCAAGCACGTGAATATGGCCTACTTGGTAAGAACATATTTAATTCAGGCTTT
>JAZNNZ010000174.1:0-3219 GCA_045580525.1 Acutalibacteraceae bacterium | reverse complement strand
CTTGGAACAATTGTGGGACTTGGCATAACCTTGCTTTTAGCACCGGTTGTAGGTAGCACGGTTTTAACTGCAACACCTGTAAAAACAGTAAGATGGATTTTAGCATTAGCATTAGCTGTTTTAATGGGTTTTATAGGTTTTATTGATGACTATGTTAAAGTAGTTAAAAAGCGCAATTTAGGTCTTACAGCGCGTCAAAAAACATTCTTACAGCTATTAGTTTCCGCAGCGTTTTTGGCTGGTCTTGCTTTAAGCGGTATGAATACCACCTGGATTCCCTTTGTTGGTGAAATCAGTATAGTTAAAGGTGTGGGCATAATTTTTTGGCCAATAGCTTTAATGTTTATTTACGGTTTTACAAATGCGGTTAATTTAACCGATGGCGTAGATGGACTCGTTAGCAGCGTTACGGTTGTTGTTTCTTGCTTTTTCTTGCTGATTTCTGGCGTAAGCGGATTTTTGGGCGCTAACATATTATCAGCCGCATTAGCGGGGGCGTTAATTGGATTTTTAATGTGGAACGCTCATCCCGCAAAGGTATTTATGGGAGATACCGGTTCACTCTTTTTAGGAGGCGCTGTGGTTGGTCTTTCATTTGCGGTTGGCAAACCAATACTTTTACTTTTAGTTGGCATTATTTATTTAATTGAAGCGATTTCTGTAATTTTGCAGGTTTTATATTTTAAAAAGACTAAAAAGAGATTGTTTAAAATGGCACCGCTTCATCATCATTTTGAATTGTGCGGTCTAAAAGAAAATATAATAGTTTTTATTTTCTCGTTAATTACAGTAGCATTTGCTGCACTTGCTTATCTTTTATTTGTGTTAAGCAGATAATTAAACAAAATTTTTACATTTTAACCCCTATAATACTATTTGAAAGGAGACCGACAAAATGAAAAATAAATTACTAAAAGACTGGATACTTCCCGGCAAATTAGACGTCGGTTTTCTGGTAATGGTAATTGTCTTATTAATAATAGGCTTAATAATGCTGTTTTCAGCAAGTTATCCATATGCAGAAGCTTATTTTAATGATAGTTATCATTTTATAGTAAGACAATTTGTAGTTGCTGTTTTAGGTGTTGTGTTAATGCTTGCAGTATCAAAAATCAACTTTAATAAATATAAAAAATTTGCATGGCTCATATACATTGCAACAAACATTGTTTTATTAATTTTACTTATAATTCCACCGCAAATAATGGGTGTTAAACGTTGGATAGTTATTGGTCCGTTTAATTTTCAACCATCAGAAATAGCAAAATTCTCAATAATCTTACTTTTTTCTGCCTTAATTGCAAAGCATCATAAAGAAATGGAAGAAACAAAGTTTGGTATATTGTTTTTAGGTGCTTTGTTAGCAATTCCATGTTTGTTGGTAGTTTTTGAACCTCATCTTTCTGCAACAATTTTAATATTTTGTATAGGCGTTGCTTTAATGTTTGTTGGCGGAATAAAATGGCGCTTTGTAATTGGCGGTATTTCTGTGGTTGGTGTTGCAGGTCTTGTGTTTGTTTTAAGCGGCGCTTTAGGATATGCCGCAGACAGACTGCAATATTGGTTTAATCCGTGGGCAGACGCATCAAACAAAGGCTATCAAACAATACAGTCGTTATTAGCTATAGGCTCCGGCGGTATTATGGGCCGTGGCTTTGGTAAATCAAGACAAAAATATTTATGGCTACCGGAACCTCATAATGATTTTATTTTTTCAATTGTTTGCGAAGAATTAGGCCTAATTGGCGCAGTTATAATAATTGCTTTGTTTTGCGCATTAATTTGGCGCGGTTTTGTTGTTGCAATGCGTTGTCCCGATAAATTCGGTTCACTTTTAGCGTTTGGCATAACCTTCCAAGTAGGTATGCAGGTAATGTTAAATATTTTAGTTGTTACAAACACATTCCCAAACACAGGTATAAGCTTACCGTTCTTTAGTTATGGCGGTACAGCCTTAATAATACTTTTGGCTCAAATGGGAATAGTACTTGCGGTTTCACGAACGAGTATAATAGAAAAAACCTAATAAAAGGGGAGTATATATGCATATATTATTTGCGGGCGGCGGCACAGCGGGTCATATTAATCCGGCACTTGCGGTTGCATCATACATAAAACTTAAGCACCCAACCGCTAAAATTTCTTACATTGGTAAAAAGGGCGGTATGGAAGAAAGATTAGTAGCCCAAGCCGGCTTTGAGTTTTATCCAATAGAGGTTGCGGGTTTTCAAAGAAAAATTAATTTAGAAAACATAAAAAGGAATATAAAAGCAGTAGAATTAGTTTTTTCTTCAAGCAAACGCTCAAAAGAACTGCTTAAAAAACTTAAACCCGATTTAGTGGTTGGCACAGGCGGTTATGTTTCAGGTCCTGTTTTACGCGAGGCCGCTAAGTTAAAAATTAAAACCGCAATTCATGAACAGAATGCATTCCCTGGCGTTACAACTAAGCTTTTAGTAAATCAAGTAGATTTAGTTATGTTAGCTATGAAGGATGCAAAAGCTCGTTTAAAACTTAATAAAGAACCAATTATTACTGGTAACCCTGTGCGCCGCGAAATGCTTGAACTAAGCAAAGAACAAGCAAGAAATAAGCTTGGTATAGAAGGCGATAAAAAGGTTGTTCTTTCAATGGGCGGCTCACTTGGTGCTGAAAAAATCAATAACGCAATGTTAGATATTATAAGTAAGCATTGGTCAGACGTTGACGTTATGTTTATTCACGGTACCGGCAAAAGTGAATATAACGAATTTGTAGAAAAGCTAACCGAAAAAGGCGCAATAATAGATGATAAAAATCTAATTGTTAGAGATTATTTAGATAACACCGTTTGTCTACCTGCCGCAGATTTAGTTGTTTCTCGCGCAGGAGCCATCTCTTTAACAGAAATTGGCGTTTGTTCAAAACCGTGTATTTTCGTCCCTTCTCCAAACGTTGCGGAAAATCATCAGTATTTCAATGCTCTGTCTCTTAAAAAATTAGGGGCCAGTGAACTTGTAGAAGAAACCGAAATTCACACATTAGAAGAAAAGATTTTAAAATTAATTAAGAACGATGATGAGCTAAAGGCTATGTCTGCAAAGGTGAGAACTGCAACAATAGCCAATGCTACAGAAAAAATTTATGCAGCTTTAATGGAGCTTATTTCAAAATAGGCACCAAACTTTTAGCACCGCATAATATGGAATAAATGCATTAAGTTTTTATTTTTTTATTATT
>JAZNNZ010000173.1:0-13521 GCA_045580525.1 Acutalibacteraceae bacterium | reverse complement strand
GAAGCGTGGTAGACCTCCAGGCGGTGACGAACGGTTTCGGGTTTGTCATCCTTACGGATAATAAGAGTAGCGCCGCAACCGTTGCAAATACCTTCTTTTGCGGGTTTTTTGTACTCAATATGATAACTGTTGCCGCAGTCGGGACAAACCCTTCTGCCTGACATACGACGAATTATATCTTGGTCTGATACTTCAATAGATAAAACCTTATCTATTTCAATTCCCATTGTATCCAAAGCTTCTGCTTGTGGAATTGTTCTTGGAAAACCATCTAAGATAAAACCGTCTTTACAGTCATCCTTAGCTAATCTTTCTTTGATGATGCCAATTACTACCTCATCAGGTACTAATTGTCCTGCATCAACACGCTCTTTTGCTTTCTTACCCATTTCAGTTCCCTGCTTCATTGCCTCACGGATAATGTTGCCGGTTGAAATTGTGGGAATATTAAGCTTTTCGCAAATAAGCTCTGCCTGGGTGCCTTTTCCGGCACCCGGAGCTCCTAATAAAATCAATTTCATATAGTCACCTAATCAAGGAAGCCCTTGTAATGACGCATCATTAACTGGCTTTCTAAATTTTGTACTAGATCTAAAGCAACACCTACAATAATTAGTACTGAAGTACCGCCAATTGAAATGTTTAGACCGCCGATATTACCAATAAAGATTGGTAAAATAGCTAGTACACTTAAGAATAATGCACCAAGTAGGGTGATACGAGAAAGAATTCTTGTAATGAAATCAGATGTAGGTTTACCTGGACGAATACCAGGAATTGCACCTGAGTTCTTTCTTAAGTTGTTTGCCATTTCAACGGGATTGTATTGAATTGTGGTGTAGAAATATGCAAAACCTATAATTAGGAAGAAATAGATTATTGCGTAAAATGCTCCTTGTACACCAAAGAGACTTAATGCTTTGTAAATTGTTGAGTCTGCTTTAAACAGATTGAAGGATAAAAGCATTGTAGGTAACATTAAAATGCTACTTGCAAAAATGATTGGTAAAACACCGGACATATTAACCTTAATGGGAATATGAGTGTTTTGACCACCATATTGCTTTCTGCCAACAACTCTTTTTGCATACTGAACGGGAATTCTGCGTTCTGCATTGGTCATCCATACAATAAATGCAACGATTAGTACAAATACTAAAACAATGATTACTACGGGGATCCAATTACCTAACTCAAATGCAGTATTCCATAATGAAACAAAAGCATCGGGAGCGCGGGAAATAATACCTGCAAATAGTAGCATTGAAATACCGTTGCCGATACCCTTTGCATCTATTTGTTCGCCAAGCCACATAACAAGTGCGCTACCAGCTGTTAAGGTTAATATGATAACAAATGCTGCAAACACTTTAACGCCGCCTTTAGCGTTAACAAAGTTATAAGACTCAAGCCATACATAGTATGCAATACCTTGGATTAAACCTAAAATAACGGTTGCATATCTTGTAATTTGTGCTAACTTCTTTCTACCTTCTTCACCCTGCTTAGAAAGTCTTTCTAACGCAGGAATTGCAACTGCTAAAAGTTGAATAATAATCGAAGCGTTGATATATGGTGTTACCGACATTGCGAATAATGCACCGTACTCTAAACCGCCACCGGTTAAAATTGATAGATAATTAAAGAAGTCGTTACCGGCTGAATGTGTTGCATTATTGGCAAGTGCAATAAAGTCAACAAAAGGAACCGGAATAACTGCTCCTAGACGGAACACAAAAAGGATGAAAATTGTAAAGAATATTTTTTTACGAATTTCGGGAACTCTCCATGCGTTTTTAATTGTTTCAAGCATGTTAGATCACCTCAGCTGTGCCGCCGGCAGCTTCAATTTTTGCTTTAGCTGTCTCGGAGAACGCAGTAGCCTTAACGGTTAATTTTACAGTAATTTCACCATTACCTAAAACCTTTACACCGTCATAAGTTTTCTTTACAATACCCTTTGATTTTAAAGCTGCAGTATCAACTACTGTGCCTTCTTCAAATACATTAAGATCGGATACGTTAAGTACCGCATATCTTGTTGCAAATATATTGTTAAAGCCGCGCTTAGGTACACGTCTTTGTAAAGGCATTTGACCGCCTTCAAAACCAGCTCTCTTATTTGGGCCGGAACGTGCTTTTGCACCTTTGTGGCCTTTACCGGCAGTTTTACCGTTGCCGGAACCATGTCCTCTTCCTATGCGTTTTACATCTTTATTAGAGCCAACTGCTGGAGAAAGTTCATGAATTTTCATAGTTCGCACCTCCTTAGATTACGCTTTTGTTACCTCAACAAGGTGGATAATTGTCTTAATTTTGCCGTTGGTAGCGTCGTTATCGGGCTGAACGGTTTCATTTCCAACCTTTTTAAGGCCTAATGCCTTAGCTGTGGCAATTTGATTATCTTTTGCGCCGATAAGGCTTTTTACCAACTTGATTTTAAGTTCAGAAGCTTTTTTTGCCATTTCTGCTTCCTCCTTAACCTAAAATTTCTTTAACGCTCTTGCCGCGAGTAGCTGCAACTTCTTCAGCGCTTCTTAAGGAAGCTAAGCCTTGAACTGTTGCACGTACTACGTTGCAAGGATTGTTAGACCTTAAAGCCTTGGTACGAATATCTTTAATACCAACGGTTTCTAATACGGCACGAACGGGGCCGCCGGCGATAACACCGGTACCGGGAGCTGCGGGTTTTAATAAAACACGACCAGCACCAAATGCTCCGATTACTTCGTGAGGAATTGTTGTGCCCTTTAGAGGTACTTTAATAAGGTTCTTTTTAGCGTCTTCAATACCTTTGCGGATAGCTTCGGGAACTTCACCTGCTTTACCTAAACCAAAGCCGATGATTCCGTTGCCGTCACCTACAACCACTAAAGCGGAGAATTTCATAATTCGGCCGCCCTTAACGGTTTTGGAAACACGGTTGATTGATACAACGCGTTCCTTTAAATCTAAAACTGATGCGTCGATTCCTGTAGCCATTATGTTTTCTCCTTCCTTAGAATTCTAGGCCGCCCTCGCGGGCACCTTCAGCTAATGCTTGAACACGTCCGTGATAAACGTAACCGCCACGGTCAAATACAACCGTTTTGATTTTCTTTTCTAGTGCGCGTTCTGCAACAAGTAAACCTACTTTTTTAGCTGCTTCACAGTTACCTTTAACATCGCCGAAATCCTTTTCGTTAGATGCAGCGGCTGCTAATGTAACACCATTTACGTCGTCAATAATTTGTGCATAGATATTTGTACGAGAGCGAAAAACATTTAGTCTTGGAATCTCTGGGGTTCCGCTGATCTTACCGCGTACTCTCTTATGGCGAGTAAGACGAGCTTTGTTAGAATCTTTAATCTTAACCATCTTTCAATCTCTCCTTTCTTATTTTGCACCTTTACCGGCTTTACCTTCTTTATGACGAACATATTCGCCGGTATATCTGATACCTTTGCCCTTGTAGGGTTCGGGTGGACGTTTTTCGCGAACTTCAGCAGCGAATTGACCTACGCGCTGTTTGTCGCAACCTGAAATGATGATTTTGTTAGGTGTTGGAACATCAATTGTGATGCCATCTTCTTCAGATACGAATACCTGATGAGAGAAGCCTAGGTTCATAACTAGGTCTTTACCTTGTTTTGCAACACGGTAGCCAACGCCCATAACATCAAGTTCTTTGCTATAACCTTGAGAAACACCAACAACCATATTGTTAATAAGTGTTCTGGTTAAGCCATGTAATGAACGGTGTTCTGCAACGTCAGAAGGTCTCTTAACATTAATAACGCCGTCATTTAATTCAATTGTAATATCCTTGTGGAAGGTATTGGTTAAAGTGCCTTTTGGACCTTTAACGGTAACAGTATTGCCGTCAACCTTAACTTCAACACCTGCAGGAATTGCAATGGGTTGCTTACCAATTCTTGACATTGTACTGTACCTCCCTTACCAAACAAATGCGAGAACTTCGCCGCCAACGTTAGCTTTGCGAGCCTCTTTGTCTGTCATAATGCCTTTGCTTGTTGAAAGGATTGCAATACCAAGACCTTTCATAACCTTAGGCATATCTTCTACGTTTGTATAGATACGTAAACCGGGTTTGCTGATTTTTCTTAAGCCCTTAATAACCTGAGTTTTGTTAGGACCATATTTTAATACAACATGAATAACGCCCTGTTTGCCATCGTCAATAACCTGAAAGCTGCTGATATAACCTTCATCAAGTAAAATTTGAGCAATTGCCTTTTTTACGTTGGAAGCAGGAATATCAACCGATTCATGCTTTGCCGAGTTAGCATTACGGATTCTGGTTAACATATCTGCTATAGTATCTGTAATTTGCATGTCGTTTTCCTCCTTACCAGCTTGCTTTCTTTACGCCAGGGATTTCGCCCTTATAAGCCAATTCACGGAAGCATATACGGCAAATACCGTATTTGCGAAGATAGGCGTGGGGGCGGCCACAGATTTTACATCTGTTGTAGCTTCTTGTTGAAAATTTTGCAGGACGTGCCTGTTTAATCTTCATTGATGTTTTAGCCATTTTCCTCTCTCCTTACTTTGCAAACGGTGCACCCATAAGTGTTAATAACTCACGTGCTTCCTCGTCGGTGTTAGCGGTTGTAACAAAGATAATGTCCATACCTCTAACTTTGTCAATTTTATCGTATTCAATTTCAGGGAATATTAATTGTTCTTTAACGCCCATAGAGTAGTTACCTCTACCGTCAAATGAATTTGGATTAATACCTCTGAAGTCTCTAACTCTCGGTAATGCTGCCGAGAAGAAACGATCTACGAATTCGTACATTCTGTCGCCACGAAGTGTTACTTTAACACCAATTGGCATGCCTTCACGAAGTTTGAAGTTAGCAACAGATTTTCTTGCCTTACAAATAACAGGCTTTTGACCTGTGATTTTTGTTAGGTCGCTAATGATAGCATCAATAGCTTTGCTGTTGTCTTTTGCTTCGCCGCAGGCTACGTTAATTACTACCTTATCGAGCTTGGGAATCTGCATGACGCTTTTATACTCAAACTTTTTCATTAAGGCAGGTGCTACCGTAGATTTGTAAGCTTCCTTTAATCTAGCCATGTGATATTCCTCCTACTCTAAAAAGTTTCGCCGCACTTTTTGCACATACGGTCTTTTTTACCATCTTCATAAACCTTATGAGCTATACGTGTGGGTTTTCCGCATTTGGGGCATACAACCATTACTTTGTTAGCAAATACTGCAGATTCGGTCTTGATGATACCGGATGGATCGCCAGCCTTTCTGGGTTTAACGTGTTTGCTAACTACGTTGATGCCTTCAACGATTACTTTGCCTTCTTTGGGGCTTGTTTGTAATACCTTGCCTTTTTTGCCGCGATATTCTTTATCGCCGGTTAAAAGAACTACGGTATCGCCTGTTTTAATGTTCATTTTTTTCATTTTCTTTCCCTCCAAAGCTTATAGTACTTCGGGAGCTAAAGAAAGAATCTTTAAGTATTCTTTTTCTCTTAACTCACGGGCTACTGGTCCAAAGATACGAGTACCTCTGGGGTTTTTATCGTCTCTGATTAAAACGGCTGCGTTTTCGTCAAAACGGATGTAAGTTCCGTCGTTACGGCGAAGACCTTTAGCTGTTCTTACTACAACGGCTTTAACTACGTCGCCCTTTTTAACTGTGCCGCCTGGAGCAGCCTTTTTAACAGAAGCAACGATAACATCGCCGATATTTGCATATCTTCTACCTGAGCCGCCTAATACACGAATGCACATTAATTCTTTTGCACCTGTGTTGTCAGCAACTTTTAGTAAACTCTGTTGTTGTATCACAGTATTGTCCTCCTTACTTAGCCTTCTCGATGATTTCTACTAAACGCCATCTCTTATCTTTAGATAGAGGTTTAGTTTCCATAACTAATACTTTATCGCCAATACCACATTCGTTATTTTCGTCATGTGCTTTTAGCTTATAAGTGCTTTTAATGATTTTGTTGTAAAGGGGGTGTTTTACGTTGTCTTCAATAGCAACTACGATGGTTTTATCCATTTTATCGCTTACAACTTTACCCACTCTGGTTTTTCTTAAATTTCTTTCGCTCACAGCTTTAAACCATCCTTTCTTACGACTTTGCGCTGTCAGAAAGCTCACGTTCGCGAAGAACTGTCTTCACTTTTGCGATGTCTTTTTTAACAGCTGTAAGGCGCATGGGGTTTTCGAGCTGGTTAACGGCGTGACGGAAACGAAGTTTGAATAATTCTTCCTTCAAGTCCTTAAGCATATCATTAAGTTCAGCAACTGTTTTTTCTCTGATATCCTTTACGTTCATTACTGCTCACCACCCTGTTCCTTTTTAACAAACTTACATTTGATAGGTAATTTGTTTGCTGCAAGACGCATAGCCTCGCGAGCTAAAGTTTCGTCAACTCCGCCGATTTCAAACATGATACGGCCGGGTTTAACTACTGCTACCCAATATTCAGGTGAACCTTTACCACTACCCATACGTGTTTCAGCAGGTTTTTCAGTGATTGGCTTATCTGGGAATATTTTAATCCAAACTTGACCGCCACGTTTAATGTAACGAGTCATAGCAATACGGGCTGCTTCGATTTGGTTTGAAGTGATCCATGCGGGTTCGGTTGCTTGTAGACCAAAATCACCATAAGTTACGGTGTTGCCTCTTAAAGCTTTACCGGTAAGTCTACCGCGATGTACTCTTCTGTATTTTACTCTCTTAGGCATTAACATTAGCGGTTGCCTCCTTCCTTGCGAGGACGGCGTGCATCATGAAGAACTTCGCCTGTGTAGATCCATACCTTAACACCGATTTTACCGTATGTGGTGTTTGCTTCTGCAAAACCGTAGTCGATGTCTGCACGGATGGTTTGTAGAGGAATTGTACCCTCATGGTAATGCTCGCTTCTTGCAATTTCAGCGCCGCCTAAACGACCTGATACTTGAGTTTTGATACCCTTAGCGCCTAATCTCATGGTTCTACCCATTGCTAATTTCATAGCACGACGGAAGGATACACGTTTTTCTAATTGAGCTGCAATGCTCTCTGCAACTAATGTTGCGTTTAAGTCGGGGTTTTTAACCTCAACGATATTGATGTGCACTGGTTTGTTGATCATTTTTTGGCAGTTTAAACGAAGTTTTTCGATTTCTGCACCGCCACGACCGATTACGATACCAGGTTTTGCACAGTGAATGTGAATTCTTACTTTAGATGCATCACGTTCGATTTCAATTTTTGCAACTGCTGCTGCATAAAGTAACTTTTTAAGATACTTACGAAGGTTATAGTCCTCAACCAAAGTATCGCCAAAGCTTGTTTTATCAGCAAACCAACGTGAATTCCAGTTACGGATAACGCCTACGCGCATACCGTTAGGATGTACTTTCTGGCCCATTAACTTTAACCTCCTTCTTAGTCTTCGATTTCCTTAACAGTAAGGAAAACGTGTGATGTTCTTTTTAAGATACGATGTGCTCTGCCGTGATCCTTAGGTCTGATTCTCTTTAATGTAGGACCTGGACAAACATAACACTCTGAT
Organism: Acutalibacteraceae bacterium; assembly: GCA_045580525.1. Classification (GTDB taxonomy): domain Bacteria; phylum Bacillota; class Clostridia; order Oscillospirales; family Acutalibacteraceae; genus UMGS1279. Next base: position 5,978 of record JAZNNZ010000173.1, on the reverse strand, counting down.
ACATAAAGCTTGGAAACATCCATTTGAAAATTGTTTTCTGCATTTGCGATTGCAGATTTTAAAAGTTTCTCCAATAATTCGCAGGCGGCCTTAGGTGTGAACTTAAGGATTGCCATGGCTTTATCGGCTTTCTGTCCGCGGATGAGATCCAAGACAATTTTAACCTTTCTTGGTGAAATACGTGCGTATTTCAAGGTTGCCTTTGCTTCCATAGTTATATCTCCTTTCGACCGCTTACTTGGTTGTTTTTGCACCGGCGTGACCTTTGAAGGTTCTTGTAGGTGCAAACTCGCCTAATTTGTGGCCAACCATATCCTCTGTTACATATACCGGAACGTGTTTACGACCGTCATGTACTGCAAAGGTGTGTCCAACGAAATCGGGGAATATTGTTGAGGAACGGCTCCAAGTTTTTAAAACTTTCTTTTCGCCGGCTTTGTTCATTTCTTCTACCCTTTTAAGTAGTACAGGTTGTACATAAGGGCCTTTTTTAATGCTTCTTCCCATTATAATTCTCCTTTCGTTGACTACTTAGAACGACGGCTTACGATAAGTTTATCGCTAGCTTTGTTCTTCTTACGTGTTTTGTAACCTAATGTAGGTTTACCCCAAGGTGTAACAGGTCCTGGACGACCAATTGGAGATTTACCTTCACCACCACCGTGAGGGTGATCACAGGGGTTCATAACTGAACCACGAACGGTAGGTCTCCAACCCATGTGGCGTTTTCTACCAGCTTTACCTAGGTTAACGTTTTCGTGTTCTGGGTTAGATACTTGGCCAACTGTTGCCATGCATTTTTCGGGTACATTTCTAAGTTCACCGGAAGGTAATCTTAAAAGTGCCAAACCGTTTTCTTTTGCCATTAACTGAGCTTGGTTACCGGCTGAACGAGCAAGTTGTGCGCCTTTACCGGGGTATAGCTCAATATTATGAAGGAATGTACCAACGGGGATGTTAGTTAAAGGTAATGCGTTACCAATTTTAATATCGGCATTGGGGCCGCTTTCAACCTTGTCGCCAACCTTTAATCCGTTAGGAGCAATGATGTAGCTCTTTTCACCGTCTTCATATTGAATTAATGCAATAAATGCTGAACGGTTGGGATCGTATTCTAATGTTTTAACTTCTGCAACTGCGTCAAAGCGTAGTCTCTTGAAGTCGATAATTCTGTACTTTTTACGGTTGCCGCCGCCTCTGTGACGAACGGTGATTCTACCGTAGCTGTTTCTACCTGCATTCTTTTTAACAGGTGCTAAAAGACTCTTTTCGGGCGCTACTTTTGAAAGCTCGGAATAATCCAAAACTGTCATGTTTCTGTGGCCCGGAGTAGTCGGCTTATAATGTTTAATTGCCATTTTCTTTCACTCTCCTATTAGGCTTAGCGGGAAGTTACTTCCCATACATTGCCGCAAGATTAAACTTGCATTACATTAGACCGTCAAAAAATTCAATGGTCTTGGATTTTGAAGTTAATGTTACGATTGCTTTCTTCCAAGCAGCTGTTGTACCGCTGTAACGGCCAACTCTCTTATTTCTGCCACGTACTGAAACTGTGTTAACAGATTCAACCTTTACGCCGAATAGAGTTTCAACTGCAGAAGCAATTTCTACTTTGTTGCTGTCTGTAGCAACTTTGAAGGTATATTTCTTATTCTTTGCATCAATCATAGATTTTTCTGTGATTACCGGTGCAATTACAATGTCTTGTGCTGCTTTCATTATGCATATACCTCCTCTAACATTTTAACTGCTGCTTTTACAATAACAAGCTTGTCAGCATTTACGATGTCGTAAGTGTTGATGGTGTTGATTTGAGCAGTTTTAACACCTTTAATATTAGAAGCACTCTTGATTGCTACCTTATCGTTATTATCAAGTACGATTAAGGTTTTGCCGGTAGCACCGATTGCGCTTAAGCAGTTTGCAACTACCTTTGTAGCAAATGTTTCAAGTTTTAGTTCTTCTAGTACGATTACGTCGCCGTTTAAAGCTTTATCAGATAATGCAGACTTAAGAGCAAGTCTCTTTGTCTTCTTATTGATGCTGTAACCATAATCTCTGGGCTTAGGACCTAGTGCTACGCCACCATGTCTCCATTGTGGAGCGCGGATAGAACCTTGTCTAGCATGTCCTGTACCCTTTTGTCTCCAAGGCTTTCTGCCGCCACCGGAAACTTCTGTACGGGTTAATGTGGATTGTGTACCCTGACGTTGATTTGCAAGGTAGTTTACAACTGCCATGTGCATTACAACTGCATTGGGTTCAATACCGAAAAGAGCGTCGCTCAATTTTATAGTTCCGACTTTTTCGCCGGCCATATTTAATACGTTAGCTTTTGGCATTTATAACACTCCTTCCGTTACGCTTTAACGCTGTTTTTGATAACAACTATTCCGCCCTTAGGACCGGGAACGGCACCTTTAACAGCGATAATGTTGTTTTCAGCGTCAACTTTAACTACGCTTAAGTTTTGAACAGTTACTCTTTCAAAACCTAGGTGACCAGCCATCTTCTTGCCCTTAAATACTCTGGCAGGGTCGATAACGCCAAGGGATCCGCCGTGACGATGTACAGGACCTGTACCGTGAGATTCTTTTAAGCGGCTGAAGTTCCAACGTTTGATAACGCCGGCATAGCCTTTACCTTTACTTTTACCGATTACATCAATAGCATCGCCTTCAGAAAAAACGTCTGCTTTGATAATGTCACCTACGTTAACTGCGCTGCAGTCTTCTAAACGGAACTCTCTAAGAACTTTTTTAGGAGCTACGTCGCCCTTTGCAAAGTGACCTTTCATGGGGCTGTTTACTTTTGAAGCTTTTAGTTCGCCATAGCCAACTTGGATTGCTTCATAGCCGTCGTTCTCGATAGTTTTCTTTTGAACAACTACGCAAGGGCCTGCTTCAATTACTGTAACAGGAACGACATTGCCTTTTTGGTCAAAAAGCTGAGTCATACCAAGCTTTTTGCCGATGATACCTTTTTGCATTTATATTTCCTCCTATTTGGTTATTGGTTGGGCGTTACCCAACATGACCAGTCGGCCATTAAAGCTTAATTTCTAGCTCTACGCCGGCGGGAAGCTCAAGATTTGTTAAAGCCTCAACAGTTTTGTTGCTGGGTCTTAACACATCGATAAGCCTTTTGTGTGTTCTGGTTTCAAATTGTTCACGGCTGTCTTTATATTTATGAACAGCACGTAAAATTGTAACCACTTCTTTTTCGGTAGGTAGCGGAACAGGTCCCGATACTCTAGCGCCAGTACGTCTTGCAGTTTCAACAATCTTTTCAGCAGATTGGTCTACAAGTGCATGGTCATATCCCTTGATACGAATTCTGATTTTTTCCTTGATTGCCATTTTAATAGCCTCCTAATTTTTTGGGGCCGTTTGTTTTCCACACCGCCGGGTGTTTCAAACCCGTCATACAATAAAACCGGATTGCCTTTTTTAAGGAAATCCGGGGCGACAGCTTAACGCTGTTTTTTGTAGAAAACAAAATTCTCGCCCGGTTTATAAATCGGACATACTCCGCGGAAATTCCCCTACTCTGTGGTAGGCCACCTCCCGCATCAACGCATATCTGCACACAATAGCATGCTTATATACTATACCACAAGCCTATTGTAAATGCAAGTGTTCTTTTATATTTTTTTAAAAAAGTTTTTTAGTCTTTTTTTACCCTATACATATAATATATATAAGCACAAAACCGACCATGGTAAATACCATAGTCGGATATTGTTTTATTTATCTTTTTTTATCTTTTTTCTTGTATGTTTGCCGCCCTTACCTTTTGCATCGGTTTTTTTAGACTTTGCACCTGCAAACTCTTTACGGTTTACATATATTAATGCAGCAATAGATGCAACCATTAAGGTTATGGGTATAAATATTAATCCCTTTAAAAGTTTAGATAAATTGAATATATTCTTTTCACTACCGTCATTTTTTGAAGTAACGTTACTTGCGTAATCAATAGTAGTATCGCTTTCAGGATCTCCAAAACCATCCCCACCCTGTCCTACGGTTGGATCTGTAGCATTGGTGCCATATTTTGAAACGGTTGGAGAAACTTCACTGCTGCTGGATGCTTGACTACTACTGCTTGATTCATCAACGGTTGGTACTTGACTTGAAGAGCTTTCTAAAGTAATATCAACAGAAAATTTATCATCTGCGCCTTCTCCCCCACCGCTAGATGTTTCTACACCACCGTCTGAGCCCGAGCCTTGTTCGGGGATATCTGTAGAAATACCATCACCCGGCAAAACAGGCTCTGCAGCAACACCTATATAGAGCACACAAATTAATGCACCTATAATCATAAGCACAGATATAAATCTTTTCAATTTATACACCCCTTTAATACGCCTTGCCCCAATAGAGCATCTTATCGGCTTTTTTGCCACAAACTACGCAGGTATCTGAAATTTCTTCAGATTCGAAAGGAATACATCTTGAAGTAACACCTGCATATTCCTTAATTTTATCTTCACATTCTCTGCAGCCACACCACATAGCCTTAATAAAGCCGGGTTTGTTGTCTGCAATTTCTTTAAATTCTTCCAATGTTTTGGCGGTGTAGGTCATAGCTTCTCTACGAGCCTTCGCCTTATTATATAGGTTGCTTTGAATATCTTTAAGCATTTCTGCTATCTTTTGATTTACTTCAGATAAAGCAACAACAACCTTTTCGCCTGTATCACGACGGGCAAGTATGCACTGACCGTTTTCAATATCTCTTGGACCAATTTCTAAACGTAGTGGTACACCCTTCATTTCATACTCAGCAAACTTCCAACCGGGAGATTGTTCTGAAAGGTCAAGCTTGGTTCTGAATTCTTTCTTTAAGCATTCGTAAAGCTCGGTAGCCTTTTCTTTAACCCCTTCTTTATGAGAGGCTACAGGAACAATTACAAGTTGTGTGGGAGCTATCATAGGCGGCAATACCAAACCGTTATCATCACCGTGGGTCATAATAATAGCACCGATAAGTCTAGTAGTAACACCCCAAGAGGTTTGGTGCGGATACTGTAATTTATTTTCTTTATCTGAATATTGAATATCGAAAGCTCTTGCAAAGCCATCACCAAAGTAGTGGCTTGTACCACTTTGTAAAGCCTTACCGTCATGCATTAATGCTTCAATAGTAAAGGTGTCTTCTGCGCCTGCAAAGCGTTCTTTGGCGGTCTTTACACCCTTAACAACCGGCATTGCTAAATAATTTTCACAAAAATCGGCATAAATATTAAGCATTTGGATGGTTTCTTGCATTGCTTCTTCTTTTGAACTATGTAGAGTATGACCTTCTTGCCATAAGAACTCTCTAGAACGAAGGAAAGGACGGGTGGTCTTTTCCCAGCGTACAACGCTGCACCATTGATTATACAGCTTTGGTAAATCACGCCAAGAATGAACAATGTTTGAATAGTGTTCACAGAAAAGGGTTTCACTTGTGGGGCGAACACAGAAGCGTTCTTCCAACTTTTCTTCACCACCATGGGTTACCCAGGCAACCTCAGGCGCAAAACCTTCAACGTGATCCTTTTCTTTTTGTAATAAGCTTTCGGGGATAAACATAGGCATATAAACGTTTTCATGCCCGGTTTCTTTAAACATACCGTCAAGCGTTTTTTGAATATTTTCCCAAATGGCATAGCCATAAGGTCTTATAACCATACAACCTTTAACAGCTGTATAGCCAACAAGCTCTGCTTTAAGTACAACGTCGGTATACCATTTAGCAAAGTCTTCATCCATAGAAGTTATTTCTTTTACCTTTTTATCGTCCTTCAAAATTATCACCAAATTAAATTATAATGATTGTTATTCGTCAAAATCTTTTAATTTTAACCATCTCTAAACATTATATAAAAATATATAACTTTTTGCAAGTACTAAATATAAATATTAAATATAAAAATACCGCCCGTTGTTTTGGGCGGTACATCTTTTATATTAGTGGTTTTCAAT
>JAZNNZ010000172.1:0-3425 GCA_045580525.1 Acutalibacteraceae bacterium | reverse complement strand
GCAGTCCTGCGGGTTTTGTGAAAGCAAAGCTATATTGTTTCTATAAAGCTCATTATTCCTATATTTGTTAATGTTTTTACCGTTTATTTTCACCTTTCCGCTGTATGCCTTTTTAAGTCCTGCAATTACCTTTAAAAGCGTGGTTTTACCTGCTCCGTTACCACCTAAAATGCATAAATGCTCATTTTTAAAAAGGTCAAGTGTTATACCCTTTAAGCCATCGGGCGCATCCTTTTCATATTTAAACCAAACGTCCTTTAAAGATACCACCGTTTCTGTAAGGTGTTTTTGTTGCTTTGTTTCTAAAGACTTAATATCGTTTTTGAAATTTTGTGTTAAAAACAAACGACCTTCTTTAACGGTAAGCGGACATATTCCATTTACCTCAACCTTATTGTAAACCCTTGTGGCGGTTGGCAAACCGTTTATCATAGGATGAAGTGTGTTTTTATTGAAAAATTCACCTATATTTTTAGGTTCTCCGTTAAAGGCAATTTCACCCTTATCTAAAAGCAATACTCTATCTGCTATGGGCATTACTTCTTCTAAACGGTGTTCAACCAAAATTATGGTAAGTCCAAGTTCGCGGTTTAGTTTTTGCAACGTTGCAATAAAGTTTGCCGCGGCAATGGGGTCTAGCTGTGCAGTTGGCTCATCTAAAAGCAAAATTTTAGGTTGCATAACCATAACAGATGCTAAATTTAAAAGCTGTTTTTGACCGCCCGAAAGCTCGTTTGTAGATTTATAGAACCAGCCTTCAATTCCAAAGTAACCCGCCATTTCTGCAACGCGGCGGCGTATAACGTCACTCTGTTCTCCTAAAGATTCCAACGAAAATGCCATTTCGTGCCAAACCTTATCGGTTACTATCTGGTTTTCGGGGTTTTGCAACACAAAGCCTACCTGTTTTGCTGATTCTCTATCGGTTAAATCGGCTTGATTTTTACCTAATAGCAGAATCTCTCCCTGCATTTCTCCAAAGGGAGCCATTTCTCTTTTTAAAAGCTTTAAAAGTGTGGTTTTGCCGCAACCCGACTCACCGCAAATAACCACGAACTCCCCTTCTGTTATACTTAAAGAAAGGTTATTTATGGCGTAATTTTTAGTTCGTGGGTATTTAAAGCTTAAATTTTTGATTTTAAGTATTTCCATTTAATAACCTCCTTTAATTCTATTAAAAATGGTAAAAAATAAAGTATTAAAAACAACCCTAACAATATAAGTGTTTTAAGATTAAACTCTATATTAGTAATTTCGGGGTAAAATGCAAAGCTTAATTTTTCAATATTAAAGCACAAAATTAAATCTATAATAACCGTTATTACGGTTAAATAAAAATCTTCTTTTTTTGCTTTAAATAAGGAATAGCTTGTCCTTTTGCCGCTACCAAAACCACGAGCCTTCATTGACGCGCCCGTTTCTACAGCATTTTCCAGTGACCAGGTAATAAGGGCAGAATAGGTGCGCATATGCCCTTTAAACTTATCGGTTAAACCTTCACCGCTATAAAGTCCTAACGCTTTTTGAGCCTCTTTAATTTTTAAAGACTGTCTTTTAAAAAGCGGTATAAATCTTAAGGCGGAAGAAAATAGTAATGCAATTTTAGAAGAAAGCTTACCAAACAAATACAAAAGCTTATCGCTTGTAAATATTACGTTAAAGCATTTAAACCAATATATAACCGCTACCATCATAACCGCCAAATTAACGCCATAAAGCAGTGCTTCTTTAGTTATTGGGTTATTGTTTAAAAAGAAAAGAATGGTTTTTCCGTTATGCGAAAAAAGAGGGTTAGAAAGCGCTATGGCAAGTCCTAATGGCAAAAAGATTATAAGGCTTTTAAAAAAGCTTTTAAGGTCTTCTAAAACAACGCAAAACAGCATACCGCCTAAAAGGGCAAAAGCCAAAACCACAGGGTTATTTAAAAACATAGTAAAAGCCAATACCGATATAAAGTATGCCGCTAAAAAAAGCGGATGCCTTTCTTTAAAGCCACTCATTATTTCCCCTCCTTTTAAAAAATAAAATGCCCTTAAACCAAAGTTTAAGAGCATCAACATAACAGATTTTTTATAATAAATCTTGGTTAACACTCTTCCATCCAAAGTGGTGTAACTTCAAAAAATACGGCAGGTCTCCTGACTTATGATATAGCAAAAACTTGTTTTAACGCACCTTCTCGAAAAAAATTCAATGGTATACACGTTAAACTTCATCAAATACAGTAATGGCGGTTGCTCCGGATTCTAACCGGATTCCCTTTTAATTTTTTGTAAAAAACCGTATTTCCTTTATTAAATTATTCAGTTGTGTAATTATCAAAATAACCTTGTATAAATACAATTGGCGTACCCTTATCGCCCGAACCCGAAGTTAGGTCACATAAAGAACCAATTAAATCGGTAAGTCTTCTTGGAGTTGTACCTTCAGACGCCATTTTGCCAACAAGATTATTATCTTTTTCTTGAATTCTGCCCTTTATGGCTTCTTTTAGTTCTTCGCCAGAAAGGTTTGAAAATTCATTATCAGCTAAATATTTTAGCTTTAATTCATTAGGTGTGCCTTCTAGTCCTTTTGTGTATCCCGGTGCTACAACAGGGTCTGCAAGTTCCCAGATTTTGCCCACGGGATCTTTAAAAGCACCATCGCCATAAACCATAACTTCAAGAGTTTTGCCTGTTTTGTCGTAAAGTCTTTGTTGAATTGCTTCAACCACTTCTTGACAACCAACCGGGAAAAGCTTAACGCGGTCTTCTGTAGCTTTATTTGAGCCTAATAGACCGTAATCTTTATTAAAGCCGCTACCGTTTATGGGAGCATTTAAAATTTCATCTAAACCTAAAACGATATTTGCACCATTTTCTTTTAAGATGCGTTTTGTACGGAAACGTGTATGAATATCACAACAAAGAACGTTTTTAGTATAATTTAAAATTGCCTTTGGGTTATTGGCAAAAATAATTTCACATTCAGCGCCGCATTCTTCAACCAATTCTTTATAATATGCAACGTAGTCCATACCTGTAAAGGTGTGCTTTTTAAATCCAAACAACTCACGATATTTTTCTAAAGTAAGAATATCTGAATATGGGTTTACACCGCTATTATCAATGTCGTCTACAGATACAAGATGGTTACCCACTTCATCCGACGGGAAAGAAAGCATTATTACAACCTTTTTTGCACCCTTTGCTATACCGCGAAGGCAAATTGCAAAGCGGTTGCGACTCAAAATTGGAAAAATAACGCCGACGGTTTGACCGCCGAATTTATTTTTAACATCGGTAGCAATATCATCAACCGTTGCATAGTTACCCTGCGCACGAGCCACAATGGCCTCTGTCATGGCAACAATATCACGATCCCTTAAACTAAAGCCATCTTCTTTTGCGGCAGTAAGTATTGAATCTGCAACAATATCAACA
>JAZNNZ010000171.1:0-5616 GCA_045580525.1 Acutalibacteraceae bacterium | reverse complement strand
TATGATTGGCTAATTAATTTTTTTTAGGGAATAGACTCAAACCCTAGACTAGGATTTGGGATATAATATTAATTTTATTGAAGGCAATAACAATAATATAAAAATTGTACGCGAAGAAGATATAGCCACCTTTAGTGCCCTGATTAACAATTTTAACCACCAACTGTAAAGTTTAATTGCTTTTAATGTTTCTAAAATAACAGGTTAAAATTTCATATAAATCTTAACATATAAAAATTTTAAAGCATTTTTATAATTAAACACCCGATACGTTTAAGCGTATCGGGTATTTTTATTTTTTATATGTTTTTTTCAATAAGTTTTTACAACTTTACTTAAGAATTAGATGTTTGATTTCAAAAAAGATTTTATTCTTCGTCAAAATCAATATCTTCTTCTACGTCTTTATTGGCGTTTTCATCAATGCCAAGTTTATTTTGAACCTTCTTTTTAAATCTACGCCACATAATACCTGCAACAGCACCTACCGCAACAGCTACACCTGCAATTACCTGTATGGTATAGGTCATTACAGATGGGTCAATATATGCAGAAGCATATGCTGTACACATCATCATCATACAAACTACGAAATAAATACGTTCAATTATTTTCATATTTTTTTACCTTCCTTAAATATTTATTAATTTTAAAAACAACCATTATTTTACTTAATAATTATTGATTTTATTTCTGATTTTTGCGTTCGTTTTGCTTGTTTTTAAGCTGTGTTAATATGTATCGTGCACCAACTTCGCCGCTTTTTCCGAAGTTTGAAATATACTTTTCACGAAGAGCCAATATTTTTTCAGCATATTGATTTTCGTTTGCCATAAGAGAATCAATTTTATCTGCAAGACCGGTCATTTCATTAGGATTAACCCTTATTCCAACCTTATCTCTTAAACTGAATTCTAAAGGCTCTATACCAAGCTTTGTATATTCCGGATTATTAATTTTTGGTGTTGTATCAATAAAAACTGCAGGTTTTAATGTTACAAAAGAAAATTCGTATGCTGTACCAGACCAATCCGAAATAAGAACATCGCTATCAAAAATAGAATTATTGCTGGTAAAATCAAGTTCAAACTTTAATCCGTCTGCTTCACGACCAGCATATCTTGAAACTATGCTATCCATTCTTGGTTTATAACGCTTTACGTATTCGGGATGTGGTCTGACAACCACTTCATACCCGCGACCAAGAAGCTCATCAAGTATATTATCAATGCAACTATCAAGAATATTATCTGTTTGCCAGGATGGCGCAATAAGAATCTTTTTTTGTTTTCTTTGAACCTTTTCCATTTTTTGATAGCTATTATTTAGTTGCTCGAGCTGTCCATAACCTGCGGCAATAAGTTTTTTCTCGGGCAGGTTATAAATTTTTTCAGCTGCTCTAATTTCATCAAATTGAAATTCACCAACACAGAAAATAGTATCATAATGATTTAAAGCCGCATTTTGAAGCACCATATGTGTGCTTAAGGGATAATGGAACATATAGATATATTCAATATCTTTACGAACATAGCTGCGTTTTAAATGATAATTATTCAAATCCGGACAGGTCATAACAACAATATCCGCATCCATTTTCATTAACAATGTAATAAGCTTGTTTCCGCCAATATAATACGGGCGAATTCTTGGTTGTTGTTGCGCAATATTAAAAATTTGATCATTAGGATCGTTAGTAACATAGTGAATAATTACATTAGATTTTTCTACCAGATATTCAATAACATCCTTAAAATACTTATAAAATCCACTTTTTTCCGAATAAAAAACAAGATGCTTATTTGCAATAGAAAAGAATTTTTTGTAATCTGCTTTTTCACGTTTTTTATCTTCTGGAGATGCTTTAGAACCAATATCACTGATTTCAGCAAGTTCTTTTTTACTTGCCGCAAGATCTTCATAATCTATGTACTTATTTGGCTTGATTACAATATTCAGTAATACCTGCTGTAAAATGCTGAAAAGATTACTGCTTATCCAATATATTCCTACGCCAAGCGATACAAACGCACCCAGAAAAAGGGATATGGCAATTGAAAACCCGTTTGTCATCCATTGTTCTGTTTTACTTTGTTCCCTTTGCAACGGGTTTAGCTTGTTTTGTGCTAATCCTAAAGCCAACGCAGCAAGACCTGCTCCTATTGGCATAAGATAAGACAAACCGCCTACTTCAATTGGTATATTGGTAAGTGTTGTATCTGCACCGCCCATTATGTTTTTAACCGCGCCTATTACACCAATAAGCATAATCAACTGAACAAACATAGGAATTGTACTTGCCAATGGATGATAATGCTCTTTCTTATATAAGGCTTGTGTTTCATCAGCAATGGTATCTTTATCACCATAATATTTTATCTTTAACCTGTTTATTTCGGGAGTAAGTTTAACCATTGATATGCCATTTTTTTGCACCCACATTGAAACAGGAAATAAAATTACTTTTGTAAGTAATGTAAATACAATAATAGCAATGGCATAATCACCAAAAACATCATAGCAAATACGAAGCAAAGCTCCTAATGGAACACTTATTATATCTATTATATTCATAACTTTAAATCCGCCTCTCAGCCATAAAGTTTATTTTTATCATCTATCTCAAAGCTTTCAATCATGGTATAGTTTTTAGACTCGTTGCCCTTTCCAAAAACTTCGTAGACCTGAATTTTATCATCATTCCAGGTTGACGGATCAACAATACATCTATTAAATACGCGTTTTACATTTTGATCTATTGGAACCTCATCTAACGGTATACCATATGCAGAATAATCACCGCCTGCCGCTTTCACTATAGTAGCAGGAATATTGGCTGTACTTACCTGTGCATCTGACCAAACTAGTGGCTTATTGGCGCTTCCGGAAGGTTTATAGAACAATCCAATTTGCATAGGTGTTAATTCATTTCCTACCAACGTAGCTGCGTCACCGTGGTCGGCAGTAATTATAATAGTAGCATCATCGTAAATACCCAGTTCCTTCATACGATCAAAGGTTTTATATAAATTATTGAACCCGCCCATAGTGGCTTGTTCAACCGAAGTACTAACATCCAGCATCGCACCATTTTCGTCCATATAATACGGTGGGTGTGAACCATAGAAATGATAAAACTTAAAGCTGGGTTGGTTGCGTTCTGCCGTAGCATTTATAAAACGTTCGGTATATGTGCTTTGATAATTTGTATATGCCGCATTATTAGTAGATTTAAATACGTCTGCATTATAGTAGTTTGTATCGGCCCAAAAATACGGTTTCAAAGCAATTGGAGTGTATCTGTAAGCCGAAAGATTAATTAACTTTCTAAGCAAGGTTGCTTTATTAAGTTCGCTTTTATCGGTTTCAAGATTAGACACATAATCATATGCATCATTAACGTCACTAAACAAATAAGAAAAAGTTGCATAAATATCAACACTATAATTTTTATCTGTTAAGGTTTTTAATATATTTTTATTTTCGTGTGTCCAAGCATCAGAAAGGAAGTCGTTTCTGTGTACTCTATAAGGCAAATCGTCACTGCCTGTAAGTATTACGTTAAGTGCCGGTTTTGTTCTGGAAAAATTAGGAACAGCATCTGTATAACCGGTAAAACCATCCAATTTATCAAGAAACTGCGGCTGTGTTTTAAGAATAGATTTAATGTATGTATAATCCATATAATCAAGTACAAAAACAAATATATTATCATTTTTAGAATACTCGTTTATACCTTCTTGAGAAATAAAGCACTCATTTACGGTTACTTCGCCGTCATCTTGATATTGTCCCAAAAGTATGCCAATTGTAGGGGCAAGTTGCATAACAACTAAAATTACTGCAAGTAAGGTTACCGCCTTGCGCCAAAACTTTTTATTTATATACATTACAAACAATATTACAACAAATACCGCAACCCAAATAAGTAAATTAATTATCATGGTTTTTTTATAAAGCGGCCAGTCTATAGGTTCACCATTTAATAAACCTAAATTACCATTCATCAGTGCAGCCTGTAAATAGCCACACACCGTTGTTCCAAAAATGAATGTAACAATATAATTAAATATTTTACCTCTGATTAAGGATATCAACAAAGAACCAACAATGCATACGCAAAAAGCAGTAATTGCTAGTAATGGTAAAACATCAGTGTAACCGTAATCAAGAGAACTTGATGCAAATGCTACCATCTCAAGTGGACCAAAGAAAAGAAATGTAAAACATGCAGCAAGCATTACTGCACCTGCACAAAGAAGTCTTTTTCCATAAGGACGTTTATCTTTCCATAAGTTCTTTAGTTTTTTCTTAAATGAGGAAAGAATTTTATTATCCAAAAACAGAACTCCCTTCATATATTTATAACTAACTAATTTATTATATCATTATTCTCTATTTTTTTCAACACGTTTTTAACATCAAACAAGTATGCCGAGATATGAAAACTCCGTAAATATTAACGTTATAAATACAACACCTGTTGATTACAATATAAAACAAGCGAGGTGAAATTCACCTCGCTTTCTTTGCTTTATTATTTAATAATGCCGTTTTTAATTAAATCTTCAGCTAGAAGTCTTGTTCTTTCTTTTTCCCCCATATCATTGCAATGATAAATAGTATCATACATATATTCTATTGGGAAAAGATAATCGTTAGGATTTGAAATAAATTTAATTCCGGTTCTTTTTTCAAGTTCTTTTGCATAATCTAAAAGTTCTTGCTCGGTACCGTGATATGCATCGTCCAATAATACCGCCGAGGTTAAATATACCGAAGCACCTCTTTTGGTAATATATTTATTTAAATCCTTTAAATACTTATATTCATCGTTTTCAGGAAGAATATCATTACCATAAACCGCGCCATACGTATTTATTCTTTTATCATAATCTACAATATAGCATTTATTGCGTTTATATGTCATATTACCCATTTCATCAAAACTCGCGCTACCATAAACATCTGTGGGTTTGGGATTAGGATTTGTATTTCTTTTATATTTAGCAAACTTAAAAACATTACCCAAAATTTCAGGCATATTTTTTAAGGGGATTTCTTTATACATATCCAGCCTACCATCCATCGCAGCCATGATTAAATTGATATCTCCCAAAGATTCAAAATTCTCACTTTTAATACCGTATTCATATGCTAAAATTAGTATATCATCTTTGTTTACATGCCTTTTTGCTATTTCTGTATTATATAAAGAACCAAATCCCGCATGCAAACCCATATTAACCACAGGATAGCCAGTGATCTCCTCTAATAGTACGGAGTCTATTCCAAAGCCAGCATTACTACCGCCTACAATAACAATTTTTTTGTCCTTTGTATTTATCAATTTGTCGTATTTTCTTTGAATAACACTTTGATATGTTGGTGCAAATTTCGATTCAGTATTCAATACCGCATAGCAAATCATTAAAAGCAATATAACACCGATTAATAAAATTGCAAACGCTTTTACAAGCAATGAAAAGGCTTTATTTTTAAAAATTACCATATACAAATCCCCCATTTCCTATACCCGAAAATGATCCTACGTAGCCAAACAATAACAGTAATGCAGCCACAACGTACAGAGCATATCTTAAAACCGTTTTTTTC
>JAZNNZ010000170.1:0-2982 GCA_045580525.1 Acutalibacteraceae bacterium | reverse complement strand
TAACTACAATGGAAAAAGCTTTACCTACCCGGGTCCTGCTCACTTAGCTAGCGGTGAAGAAGCTACAGCTGTTGGACAAGCTTACACTTTAGATGAAAACGACTTTATTTTTGGTACTCATAGAAGCCACCATGAAGTTATTGCTAAAGGACTTTCTGCAATTAGAAAATTAAGTGATGAAAAACTAATTGAAATAATGGAAAGTGTTCAAGATGGTAGAATTTATAAACTTATAAAGGAACATTCAAAAGCAACCAATACTAAAGATATGGCAAGAGAATTCTTCCTATATGGTTTAATGGCTGAACTATTTGCTAAAGACAACGGTTTCTCTCGTGGTCTTGGCGGTTCTATGCATGCATTCTTCTTACCTTTCGGTATTTTCCCAAATAATGCTATTGTTGGTGGTTCTGCTCCAGTTGCTACCGGTGTTGCTTTATTTAAAAAATGCAATAAAAAGGGTGGTATCATCGTTGCTAATGCTGGTGATGGTGCGGCTGCACGTGGTCCTGTTTACGAATCGATGAACTTTGCAAATATGGACCAATTACGTGAATTATGGCCCGATGAATATAAGGGTGGCTTACCAATTATTTATAACTTTAATAATAACAGTTATGGTATGGGCGGCCAAACAAAAGGTGAAACCATGGCTTATGGTGAACTTGCTCGTCTAGGCGCTATGGCTGCAAATCAAATGCATGCAGAACGCGTTGATGGTTGGAATCCATTAGCTTTAATTGATTGTTATCGTAGAAAGAGACCTATTTTAGAAAATGGCGAAGGTCCTGTTTTATTGGACGTAATTACTTATCGTATGAGTGGTCACTCAACCAGTGATATTAGTTCTTACAGAACCAAAGAAGAGGTTGATGAATGGTACAAATATGATCCTATCGAAGTATATCCTAAAGAATTAATTAAAGCTAAGGTTGCAACTAAAGCCAAAATTGAAAAAATTAAGGAAGAAATTGGCGCTAGAAACCGCGCAATGTTTGAACTAGCTAGTGATTTAGAAATTTCTCCTTATACCGATTATAAAAAGAATCCTCATTTCTTAGAAGACCTAATGTTCTCTAATGAAAAAATAGAAAAGATGGAAGATAGAGAATGTGAAACTCTAACTCCTATTGAAGAAAACCCACAGGTTCAAAAAGTTGCATTAAAAGCTAGATATGCTTACGATGAAAATGGTAAACCATATTCTAAAGCAAAGGTTTATAATATTCGTGATGGTTTATTTGAATCTATCATTAATAAATTCTATACCGATCCTACACTTATTTCTTATGGTGAAGACCTAAGAGATTGGAATGGCGCTATGGCGGTTTATCGTGGTTTAACTGAAGCATTACCATACAACAGGTTATTTAACTCCCCTATTTCTGAATCTGCAATTGTTGGTACAGCTGTAGGTTACGGTATGGCCGGTGGCCGTGTAATTGTTGAACTTATGTACGCAGACTTTATTGGTTGCGCTGGTGATGAAATATTTAACCAATTAGCAAAATGGCAATCAATGAGTGCAGGTGGCTTAAAAATGCCTGTTGTTTTACGTGTTTCCGTTGGTTCTAAATATGGTGCACAACACTCACAAGACTGGACAGCACTTTGCGCACATATTCCTGGCTTAAAAGTTGTATTCCCAACCACACCTTATGATGCAAAAGGTCTTATGAATGCTGCGTTAATGGGCACAGACCCTGTTGTATTCTTCGAAAGCCAGAGAATTTACGACATTGGTGAACAATTCCACAAAGAAGGTGTTCCCGAAGGCTATTATGAAGTAGAAATTGGTGAACCCGATATTAAACGCGAAGGTAAAGATTTAACCATACTAACTATTGGTTCTACACTTTATAGAGCATTAGATGCAGCAAAAGAATTAGAAGAAAAATATGGTATTTCTGCTGAAGTTATCGATGCAAGAAGCGTTGTTCCTTTTAATTATGATAAAGTTATTGAGTCTGTTAAAAAGACCGGTAAAATCATTCTTGCTTCTGATGCAGTTGATCGCGGATCGATTTTAAAAGAAATGTCTGCTACCATTACTGAACTTGCATTTGATTATTTAGATTGTCCACCTGCTGTTGTAGCAAGTGAAAACTGGATCACTCCTGCATTTGAATATGATGCAGAGTTCTTCCCACAAGTTTCTTGGTTCTTAGACGCAGTTAATGAGAAATTAATTCCATTGAAAGACTATGTTTCTACCAAGAACTACACTCCTGCTGAACAATTAAGAAAAGCCAGAAAAGGTGTTTAATGTTATATATTGTCAATGACAATTTAAATCCTTACTTCAATTTAGCCCTCGAAGAGTATCTTCTTCGGGGGCTAAAAAAGCCTGCAATAATGCTCTGGCGCAATAGCAAATCAGTAATTATTGGCTGTAACCAGAATGCTTCTGTTGAGGTAAATGAAAAATATGCAACAGAAAATAATATAACAGTTGCAAGGCGATTAACGGGCGGCGGCGCAGTTTTTCATGACGAAGGCAATATAAATTACACAATAATTTCCGATGACACAAATGCAGTTGGCAATTATGAGTCCTTTACAAGTGATTTAAGGGGTTTTTTATCAGATTTAGGAATTGTATCTACCCTATCAGGAAGAAACGATATTTTGGTAAATAACCGCAAAATATGCGGCAATGCTCAAGGTATTAAGAATAATATGTTTATTCATCATGGCTGTATTTTATATTCGGCCGATATTTCGTCTTTATCATCCGTGCTTAAGGTGAACGAGTTAAAGTATAAGCATAAGGGCATTAAAAGTGTTAAATCAAGAGTGTGCAATCTTATTGATTTAATAGACCGCAAGCCTTCTCCTACTGAATTTTTAAATATGTTTAAATATTATTTGATTAAAAAACATAATTTAGAAGAATATCATTTGACTAATGATGATATAACTGCGGTTAATAAATTGGTAAAAGAAAAGTATAGTACGTATGAATGGATTTATGGTGAATCA
>JAZNNZ010000169.1:0-2495 GCA_045580525.1 Acutalibacteraceae bacterium | reverse complement strand
ATCACCGTTTGATTTATCGGGTGGCGAAAAACGCCGTGTTGCAATAGCCGGTGTGATGGCTATGAAGCCGGAAATAATCATTTTTGATGAACCAGTTGCAGGCCTTGATCCAAAGGGAAGAAACGATGTTATAAAGATGATCTCTGATTACAGTAAAAAATATGGTTCTACCGTACTGATTATTTCTCATAATATGGAAGATATGGCTTTGATTGCAGACAAATTATTGGTAATGAATAAAGGTGAATTAGCGATTTTTGATACAACAGAAAATGTGTTTAAACAATATGAATTTTTGAAAAGCATTGGTCTTAACGTTCCTATTGTTACGCAAGTTATGCTTATTCTTAAAGAAATGGGTGTAAACTTGCCTGATAATATTTTTACTGTAGATAGAGCTGTAGAACACCTCCTGAATATTTCAAATGGAGGTAATTGCGATGCTTAAGGATATCACATTTGGTCAATATTTTGAAAGCAATTCTTTTGTTCACAAGCTTGATCCAAGATCTAAATTATTATTGCTAATATTAATTATCGTTTCAATTTTTGTTGCTCAAAATGCATTTGCACTTTCTGTAGTTGCTATATTTGTAATATTAAGTGTTTTTCTTTCTAAAATACCGATTAAAATGTATTTGAAAAACATTAAAGCAATTTTACCAATAATTATCTTTACAATGATAATTAATCTTTTTTATAATGCGTCAGGTACTATTTTAATTTCTTTTTGGAAATTAACAATTACAACAGGATCAATTTATCGTGCATTATATATGTCTGCTAGAATTTTACTACTTATTATATCAAGTGCTGAGTTAACCTATACAACTACACCAAATGAATTAATCGATGCTATTGAAAAATTATTGGCGCCTTTACGTTTTGTAGGACTTAAAAACGCTGTCCATACACTTGCTATGATGATGACAATAGCATTACGTTTTATACCAACTTTAATTGAAGAAACTCAAAAAATTATGAATGCACAAAAAGCTCGTGGTGCAGATCTCGAAAACGGTAAGCTTATAGAACGTATAAAGGCTCTAGTACCTATTTTGATACCTTTGTTGATTTCGTCTGTACGTCGAGCATATGAACTCGCCGAAGCTATGGAATGTCGTTGTTATAACGGCGGTGAAGGCAGAGTAAGAATGAAACAATTAAAATATTCTACTAGTGATTATATTTCGTTTGTAGTAGTTTTAGTTGTAATGGCTGTTGTTATTTTAATAAATATTTTTCTCTGAATCGGTGATTTTATGAAAAGGATGCTGCTTACAATTTCATATGATGGAACGGCTTATCATGGATGGCAGGTTCAACCAAACGGTATAACAATACAGCAGACTTTACAGGATTGTGTAGAAAAGCTTTTAAAAAAACGTGTTTCGTTTACAGAATGCAGCCGTACCGATGCCGGAGTTCACGCTCGCAATTTTACATGTCATTTAGATTGTGAAGATAATTTGCCAGAGAGCGCTTTTATACTTGGTTTAAATTCTCAACTTCCGAACGATATTTCGGTTTTAAGCTGTAGGGAAGTTCCATTAGATTTTCATGCCAGATATAATGCCAAGGGTAAAAAATATGTTTATTCAATGTATTGCGGCCCTAAAAATCCATTTGATTCAAGATATAAATTGCATATACCAAAAATGCCAGATATAAATTTAATGAATGATTTTTGTCATGGAATTGTGGGAACGCATGATTTTGCACCTTTTTCTTCTTCGAAAAGAACGGTTGAAGATACTGTTCGCACTATTACAAAGTGTGATGTTATAAAGAATGGTAATTATATTGATATAGAAATTGCCGGCGATGGGTTTTTATATAATATGGTTCGCATAATAGCCGGAACCGCTTTAGATGTTGGATATAAGCGATTAAAAACTGATTGCTATATTGATATTTTTAAAAGCGGGGACCGCTCTTTATGTGGTAAAACTTTGCAACCACACGGTTTAGCACTTGTTAAAGTCTACTATTAATTAAGGAGGTATTTTATGGCAGATTATAAAAGAAAAAAAGTTAAAAAGTCTTTTACCAAAAAAAAGCCTCAAGAGATTAATAATGATATACAAATGAGACCAAAAAACAAAAAAAATATTGAGCCTATAGTTCCGCAAGAGGACATTAAGGTGGTTCGCGGTTCAAAATACGGTCAAAGATTTAGAAACAAATTTTTAATTACTGTTGTTGCTGTTGTTGCGCTTGTGTACTTTGTTTTATCCTTAATTTTACCTGTTAGTGTTTATGAAAATATTACAAATTCAATAGCACTCTTAGGTCATGGTAAATATCCAACGTACACATCAGGTAGTACTATCATAAATAGTGTATCAAATGGTCAATATTATTATGTTTTAACAGATACATCTATTATTGCCTATTCTAACGGTGGAAAAATTATTTTTAATGAGCTTCATGGATTTTCAAATCCTGTTTTATCCGTTTCTGAGACTCGGGCTATTGTGTATGATCAGGGTGGT
>JAZNNZ010000168.1:0-3766 GCA_045580525.1 Acutalibacteraceae bacterium | reverse complement strand
GAAGAAAAGGGCCTGAACATTACTGTTAGAAGAACGTTAGGTGCAGATATAAACGCTTCTTGTGGACAATTACGAAACTCAGAAAAGGGGTGAAGATATGTTTATTTATGGCAAAACCGATAAAGGACAAATTCGTGAGCTAAATGAAGACTTTTTTATAGCGGAAAAGATTTCTGATAACATTGGTTTTATTGTTGTATGTGATGGCATGGGTGGTAGAGCCGGTGGAGAAATCGCCTCTAAAAAAGCGGCTGAATTCATAGCAAATAGCTTAAGAAATGGCCTTAAAGAAGGAATGAAAAACAATTCAGTTCGTTACTTGCTTGAGTCTGCTATCGCAACGGCTAATACGCTGATTTATGATTTATCTAAAAAAGATGAAGGGCTCGAAGGAATGGGAACAACCGTCGTTCTTGCTGTTGTAAACAATAATACTCTTCATATTGCACATGCTGGAGATAGTAGAGCATATTTACTAAGAAGTGACAATCTTCATAGGTTAACCGTGGACCATTCAATAGTTCAAACACTTGTTGATCACGGAGAGTTAACCGAGGACCAAGCAAAGGTGCATCCTAATAAAAATGTAATCACCCGAGCGCTTGGGGTTCAAAGAGATGTGGTTGCAGATCAAAGTGAAATGTATATTCAAGATGGTGACGTTTTGTTGCTTTGCACCGACGGTCTTACAAACCTTGTTGAGTTTGATGATATTAAAGATACTTTAAAGCAAAATGTTGAATCAGCGCCACAAACGCTTATAGATATGGCAAACAAAGCCGGCGGTATTGATAATATTACCGCAGTTACTTTACTTGTTTAAGAGGGACTATATTATGGATAAATTTGTTGGTAAAAGATTAGATGGTAGATACGAGATTCGTGATATTATTGGCATAGGTGGCATGGCTGTTGTTTATAAAGCTTATGACAATATTGAAGACAGAATAGTAGCCATCAAGATTTTGAAAGAAGAGTTTTCAACTAATGATGAATTTTTACGTCGTTTTAAAAATGAAAGCAAAGCTATAGCTGTTTTATCTCACCCCAATATCGTTAAAGTTTTTGACGTTAGTTTTGGTGAAATTTTTCAATATATTGTTATGGAATATATTGATGGTATTACTTTAAAAACATATATTGAAAACCACGGAAGTCTGCCATGGAATGATGCTATAAACTTTACAAATCAAATCTTACGCGGCTTACAACATGCACACGATAAAGGTATTGTGCATCGTGACATTAAGCCACAAAATATTATGGTTTTGCCGGATGGAACAATTAAAGTTACAGATTTTGGTATAGCTCGTTTTGCAAGAAACGAACACAAAACCATTACAGATAAAGCTATTGGTTCTGTTCATTACATTAGCCCCGAACAAGCTAAAGGTGAACCTACAGATGAAAAAACAGATATGTATTCTGTTGGTGTTATGCTGTACGAAATGTTAACTGGCAAACTTCCTTTTGAAGCTGATAGCGCAGTTTCTGTTGCAATTATGCAGCTACAATCTCAAGCAAAATTACCTACAGAGATTAATCCCAGTATTCCTTTAGGTGTTGAGCAAATTACAATGCGTGCTATGCGTAAAGATGCTTCTGAACGATACAGTTCTGCAGCTGAAATGCTACGCGATTTAGAAAGAATTAAAAAAGACCCAGATATGGTTTTTAGCGCACCTGTATTTGTTGATGATTCACCGACAAAATTTATTAATAACTACGATAACGGTGAAGACGCTGAAGAAGAAAAAGTTTCACTTTCTAAAGAAGGTAAAAGCAAAAAGAATGACAAAACCTCAACAATTCCAATATTAACAGGCGTTGCCATCGCTTTTGGTGCTGCATTAGTAATATTTTTAATTGTTGTAATGTGTTTCTTGTTTGCTCCACCTAATGAAGCTTTTGAATGTCCTGACTTTGTTGGTAAACCTTACGAAACAATCCAAAAGAGTGAACTTTATGACATTGAAAAGGTTGAAACACATAGTGCAAATGCGGAATATGGCGTAGTTTACGAACAAAACCCGGCGGCCGGCACCAAGATTAAAGAAGGTGCTACGATTAAGGTTTACGTTTCTTTAGGTCAAAAGGTAATTACAGTACCAAATTTAGCTGATTATGATATTTCTCGCGCTATTATGGTTTTAAAAACCGAAGGATTAGAATATGAAATAGTTCAACGTAGCGATGAGAAGGTTATGGCTAATACTGTTATAGAAACCTCTCCGGGAGCAGATTCAAACGTGCCTACCGGTACAAAAGTTATTGTTTACGTAAGTACTGGCACACCAGTTGTAAATGTTGATTTACCTAATGTTGTAAATCTTTCTTTAGATGATGCTAAAAAACTAATTGAAAGAAACGGTCTTGTGGTTGGAACTATTGAGTATGTTGAAAGTGATGCCAATAAAAAAGACGTTGTAATTTCGCAAGATCCTACCTATAATGCAGCTAATGCTCAAGTAGGGAAGGGAACAGCTGTCAATTTGAAGGTTGGTTCGGGAGAAAAAACAAACAAATTTGCATTAAAAATTCCATTACCAAAAGATTTTGCCCAAAGACATGGTACTTTATCTTATTGGATAAATAATGGTTCTAACGTTACCAAAGCCGGTGAATCAAGTGAGCTTGATTTTTATAACGGTTCTGACTATACATTTAATATTTCAACAAAGGATTCGGTTGTTGACATTTTAATTAAAATTAAAGCCAAAGATGCAGATTATGTTGAATATGCTTCGTTTAAAATTGACTGCAAAACGGGCAAAATTTTAAAAAGTGAGACCTATCCGTATCCTAAGAAGGAATCATAATGTCAATAATAAACGGAGTAATTATTAAAGCAATTTCTGGCTTTTATTATGTTGAAGCTAACAATGAGATTTACACCTGTAAAGCAAAAGGAAATTTTAAGAAGCAGGGTATAAAACCAATCGTTGGAGATAATGTTGCTATTGATGATGCTGATTTAATTGTAACTGAAGTTTTTGAACGGAAAAATTTCTTAGTTAGACCTCCCGTTGCTAATATAGATAAGTTATTTATTATTTCAGCATTTGAAACCCCTAGTCCCAGCCCTATAAATATTGATAGAATTATTGCAATTGCAGAACAACAAAATATTGAACCTATACTTGTTTTTAACAAATCCGATCTTGGCAGTATGAAGGAGTTTATTGATATTTATACTTCTGCAGGCTTTAAATGTATTTTAACTTCAGCCAAAAATGATGATTCTTGCAATGAAATTTTACCACTTTTAAGCAATTCTGTATCTGTTTTTACCGGTAATAGTGGTGTTGGAAAAACTAGTTTACTGAACGTTTTATTTAAACATAAAATTGATTTAAAAACTGGTGAAGTAAGCGAAAAGCTTGGCCGCGGTAAGCACACCACTAGACATACCGAACTTTTTAAGGTTAATGGCGGTTATGTTGCTGATACACCTGGTTTTTCTGCAATAGATATGGAACGTATTTTTAAATGTAACAAGGACGATTTGCATAATTATTTTAGAGAGTTTAATGATTATGTTGATAATTGCAAGTTTTCTTCTTGTTCTCACTGTACTGATAAAGGATGCGCTGTTGTTGAAGCTGTCACTAACGGTAAAATAAATGTTACAAGACACGAAAGTTATAAAATCATATATAACGAATTAAAACAAATTAATGATTGGAAATAGTGTAAAGCACCGATATAATCGGTGCTTTAACATTTTTATTTATAATGTATATAATGTAAAGAAGGGCGGTGCCTT
>JAZNNZ010000167.1:0-1580 GCA_045580525.1 Acutalibacteraceae bacterium | reverse complement strand
TTTGCCTGTAATATTCTCTAATATATCAATAGCATATCTATATTTAAATGCTAAACTTTGATAGATGCAACGAAGAATTTCACCCATTGTACCGGGAACATATTGACCTGTTTTTTTACAATATTCTTGTACGCGTTTTGGCATATTGCCGGGAGCAACAAAATCGGGTGCATCGGGGTCAATAAAGCATTTAAAGCCTTCTGCTTCTTTTGCGGCTCTCTCCATTTCATCAAACGAAACGTCTAATCCCTGGCGTTTCCATTCGTTACGTGACTGTTGAATTAACCATAAGCCCATAATGTTTTTTAAGTAACGGATTTTACCATCAGATGCGCCTTCGTTGGTGTATGGAGCGTCACAAGATTCTTTAGTTAAAATTGGTTCATCAATAACCGTACCAAAAAGCGACCATGTGCCGCAGCTAATATACGCATAATCTTTACTTAAGGTTGGTACAGATGCTACTGCAGATGCTGTATCGTGAGTTGCAACCGCAATTACGGGAACCTTTTCACAGTGAAGCTCTTCACAAATTTCGTCTAAAAGCATACCGTAGGTTTCTGTAGGACGAATCATTTTGGGGAATAAATCCTTATTAACACCGATAAGCTCTAAAAGCTCTGTTTCAATCTCTTGGGTTTTTGCATTAAGCAAATCTGTTGTAGAAGCTTCGGTGTATTCTGTGCGCATTTCACCTGTTAATAAATATGCAAATAAATCGGGAATTAACAAAGCTTTTTTAGCTAGTGCTAAAATTTCAGGATTATACTTTTTATATGCGGCCAATTGGAAAATGGTATTAAATTGTAAAAACTGTAGGCCTGTTTTTGAATATAGGTCATACTTTGAAATAACCTTATAAACCTCTTCATTCATACCTTCATTTCTTGAATCTCTATAATGAACGGGGTTTGCAAGAAGCTGACCGTCTTTACCAATAAGACCAAAATCAACGCCCCAAGTGTCAATACCAATACAGTCAAAACCGCCATTATTGGTAGCTTTGGTTATACCCTGTTTTATTTCATGGAAAAGTCTTAAAATATCCCAATAAAGTCTACCGCGTATTTCAACCGGTTCGTTTGGAAAACGATGAATTTCTTCCATATTAAGTTTACCGTTTTCTAATGTGCATATCATTGCACGACCGCTTGAAGCTCCGAAGTCGAATGCTAAAATTCTTTTATTTTCCATTATTTTACCTCCGTAAAAAAGTATAATTTACTAATATTGTGCGCAAAATATAATTGAAACATTAAAGGAGTTGAAAAAATGTTAGATAAAATTTGTTTAGTGCTTACAATTATAGGCGCAATTAACTGGGGTAGCGTTGGATTATTCCAATTTGATATTGTTGCCGCATTATTTGGTGGCTCGGCTTCAATTATTGCCAGAATAATCTACACTGTTATTTCCTTAGCAGGTATTTGGTGCATTTCTTTACTTTTTAGAAAAGATGAAAGAAATGACGATCATATTGTGCATAACAATATGTAATTTAAGGGCCGCAGAAATGCGGTCTTTATTTTATCTTTGAGTTTTTGCGAACAAACTATCTTTATTAAAATAAAAAGATATAT
>JAZNNZ010000166.1:0-1725 GCA_045580525.1 Acutalibacteraceae bacterium | reverse complement strand
TTTGTTTTTTAACTAAAAGCAATTCACGTTTGTACTTGTGTTGTAGTATGTCGCAGTAAATACGCCTGCTATTATCAATACGCATATTGACATAGTAAAAGCCGTTATGGCATGCAATTTTTAATGCATGGTTATTTATGTACAATTGACAATATAAAACAGCGTCAGCAGGCATTTTGCATGGTTTAAAGCCTGTTTCAGTTTTGTATGCGTCTTTATAAATGTAATTGCCGTATGCTGTACCTTTCAATAGGTTATTCATTTTTTGGCCATAGTCGCTTTGTGTTTCTTCTTTATTGTTAATTTGCTGTAACACAAAACTACCTTGCCTGTATTGCTTAATACCTTGCCATGATGACGGCATAGGCTTTATGTTAAAGTATGTAAAAATAGGGTTGTTAATACTTTCTTTGTTACCTATCAAAACACAGCGTACTTGGTGTTCACGCTTACTACTAAAAAGTATGTCTATAAAGTCGTTTGCAATGTTGCCAATATAACGCCTGTACTTTTGCTGTGGCTTCGTAAACTCATCAAATATAATTGTGTCAACGTCTACGTCGTCAGCACTTCGCATTGCGTCAGCATCGCTTAAAGCAAATACCTTTAAAAACCATTGCCAACGCGTCCACTTACCATTTTTACGCTTGCATCTATAATAAAACGTATTGCCTTGCTGTTTAAGGTTGCCATTTTTATTTGTGTCTTTATCGTAAATTGAAATACCGCAGTATTTTTGCAAGTCCTTTGAAGCATAAAACGTTGCTATGGCTTCTTTTACTTCTTTCTTAAATAAACGTAGCCATATCGTTTTTTTACCATGCTTTAAAGCGCGACGAAATGCGCGCCTTTTAAACGTCCATGTTTTACCATAATTGCGGTTTGATAATATAGCCGTAATAATGGCATTAAAGGACAAAGCGCGCAAGCCGTCTTTATCGCCGTAATGTTTCTTTTTAACTAATGTCATGTACAAACCTTAAATGTACGCCATTTTGTAACTTTTGTTTGATGATATTAAAGGCATCTTGTTGGCCTGTAACATTACCAATTAAATGCCCACGTAAGTAATAGTCGTCAAACGTAACGCCTGTTGGTGTACCGCCTAATAAGTTAAGGCCGTCTAAAACGTCTATGTTTTCAATGGTTGCATTGACGTTTGCACCAATTAAACGCGCGTTGTATTTTTCATCATTTAATGATTTAAAGTACATAAGGCTGTAAGGGAAGTAGCAAGCATCATGTGTATAACGCATTTCAGTTAGGCCGTCGCCTTGCGTAACGCCCATGTCAGCGTTAACATTACCTTTGAAAAACTTAAAATTGTCTAAAATACTATCAGCAACATTTAAGGCTAATTCGCCATAACTTTTACTGCCCATAATACCTTTGGCGTTATTTAATGCCATGCCTAAGCCGTCCGCAATGTAGCACATTGTTTGCAATGCGTCGCTTATTTCAACGTTTGCAATTAAAGGTATTGTAATAGCGTTTGTAATGTCCTTGCTGTTTTCGCCTTGTGTTACAAATAATTGTACTTTGGCAGGTGTAAAAACAAAACTTACCATGAATTGCACACCACCTGCTTTGTGATAGTTAATAATTTGCATGTAATTATGAAAGCCACCAACATAATACTTATAGTCTAGGCTGTCGGCTTCGCTTGTTTGTAAAGTAGGGCTTAAATACTCATAGTAAGGTATATCGCATCTATAAACATGCATG
>JAZNNZ010000165.1:0-11071 GCA_045580525.1 Acutalibacteraceae bacterium | reverse complement strand
GGTGTAAAAAAATTAGGACAATTTATTAAAGAATTTATATAAAGGAAAAAGAAAATGGAAGATAAAAAGAGAGTTTTAAGCTGTATTCAGCCAAGCGGTATGTTAACTTTGGGCAACTATTTAGGAGCCTTAAAAAATTGGCAGAATATGAGTAAAGAGTTTGATTGTATTTTTGCTGTTGCAGACCTTCACGCAATTACAGTTCGTCAAGAGCCTGCCGCACTTCGCAAACAAATATACGATACCTTTGCATTACTTTTAGCATTAGGTTTAAACCCCGAAGAAAATATTCTTTTCTTACAATCTAACGTGTCACAACACGCAGAATTAGCTTGGTTGTTAAGCTGTTATACACAGTTTGGTGAATTAAGCCGTATGACACAGTTTAAAGATAAATCAAAAACCCATGCAGATAATATAAATCTAGGTCTTTTTGCATACCCCACACTAATGGCGGCCGATATTTTGCTTTACCGTCCCGATTTGGTTCCCGTAGGTGACGACCAAAAGCAGCATCTTGGAATTACAAGAGATATTGCTACACGCTTTAATGGTCTTTATGGCGACGTATTTAAAATTCCCGAAGCCTATATTGCCAAAAACGGTGCAAGGGTAAGAAGTCTGCAGGATCCCACCAAAAAGATGTCAAAGTCTGATGAAAATCCCAATGCCTTTGTTGCAATTTTAGATAAACCCGAAGATATTATGCGTAAATTCAAACGTGCTGTAACAGATAGTGAAAATAAAATTTGTCTTTCTGAAGACAGACACGGAATTAACAATCTAATTTCAATCTATTCTTGCGTCACCGGTAAAACTCCGGAAGAAATTCAAAACGAGTTTGACGGAAAAGGCTATGGCGTATTTAAAACTGCGGTTGGTGAAGCGGTGGTTGAAGAACTACGTCCCGTTCGTGAGAATTTTGAACGTATTATTAAAGATAAGGGCGAACTTGAAAACATCTATCGCGCAGGTGCTGTAAAGGCTCGTGATATTGCAATTCGCACCTTATCAAAAGCTATGAAAAAGGTAGGCTATATAAGATAAATGCAAAACACAGCCACTAAAAACAGAATAGATGCGCTTTTAAATGCAAAGCACCTGCCACACACAATTATTATTGAGGGTGACGGGGACAAGAAAATGTCTTTAGCTTTGTACGTTGCAAAGGCGTTTTTGTGTGAAGAACTGCCAACCGGCTGTAACAACTGTAAGGGTTGTCATCTGGCAGATATAGGCACCCACCCCGATATTGCTGTTTTAAAGCCCAAAGGGGTAAATTATATGGTTGATCAGTTCAAAGAATTAACCAATGAAATAGTTTTATCACCCTTTATGGCAAATGGCAGAGTTTTTATTATTTCAGAAGCTGAAAAGCTTAACGAAAAGTGTCAAAACACGCTTTTAAAAACATTAGAAGAACCACCAAAAAACGTAGTGTTTATCTTGGTTTCAAGCAATACTGCAAACCTTTTGCCAACCGTTAAATCTCGTGCGGTAAGCTTTTGTTACGATGGTAGCACAGAAGAACAAAATCAGGGCTTAAAAGACATTGCAAAAAGCATTGTTTCTCTTGCAGAAGAAGGCAAAAG
This sequence comes from Acutalibacteraceae bacterium, assembly GCA_045580525.1. Lineage (GTDB taxonomy): Bacteria > Bacillota > Clostridia > Oscillospirales > Acutalibacteraceae > UMGS1279. The sequence continues at coordinate 9,479 of JAZNNZ010000165.1, read as the reverse complement.
ATATGAAATTTTAAAGCTGCTTAATACTTTAAACGGTAGGGCGGAGTTAGATATAATGGTTTCGCTTATAAAAGAAAATGCTTTAAACATACTTAAAAATAAGCAAAACGGTGTTGTAACCAATTTTTCTGACAACCGCTTAAACGCTATGATAATTAACTTAAGTGAGCTTAAAAAGAAGCTTGTTTTAAACCCACCGTTAAAGCTTACTTACGCGCTTATTTGCGATTATATAACGAGTAATTATTAAATATAATATTATTTTAATTGACAATTTTTTTTAGGTATTGTAAAATAAATTTAAGAAATATTAGGGGTGTTATGTATGGAACCAAAATACAAAAGAGTATTGTTAAAATTAAGCGGTGAAGCATTAGCAAAAGGTAAGGGATTCGGTCTTAATTTTGATACTGTTGCAGAAATCTGCAAAGCGGTTAAAGAATGCACAGAAATGGGCGTAGAAATTGGTATCGTTGTAGGAGGCGGCAACTTCTGGCGCGGCCGTAAAGGCGGTCAGATGGATCGTACACGTGCAGACCATATGGGTATGCTTGCAACCACCATTAACTCTTTGGCATTGGCAGACGGTCTTGAACAAGAAGGCGTAGAAGTGCGCGTTCAAACCGCTATCGATATGAAGGCCATTGCAGAGCCATATATCAGAAACCGTGCAACACGCCATTTAGAAAAGGGCAGAGTAGTTGTGTTTGGTTGCGGTACAGGTAACCCCTTCTTTACTACCGACACAGCAGCGGCCTTACGTGCAGCTGAAATTGATGCTGATATTATTTTTAAAGCAACAAATGTTGACGGTGTTTATGATAGTGATCCTAAAATTAATAAAGATGCTAAAAAGTTCGATGAACTAAATTATATTGACGTGCTTAATAAGGGACTTCACGTTATGGATAGCACCGCCGCATCTTTATGTATGGATAATAACATTCCAATTTTAGTATTTAATCTTAACGATCCTCAAAATATTGTAAGAGCCATTAAGGGCGAAAATAACGGTACAATCGTAAAATAAGGAGAAGACTATGGAAGAATTACTACTTAATTTAGAAGAAAAAATGGAAAAAGCACTTGCCGCACTTGACCGTGATTATTCGGCCATTCGCGCAGGCAGAGCAAACCCAAAGGTATTAGATAAAATTACAGTTGATTATTATGGCACACCAACCCCCATTCAACAAATGGCAGCCATTTCTGTCCCCGAAGGCAGAATGCTTCAAATTCAACCATGGGATGCTTCAACACTTAAAGATATTGAAAAAGCAATTCAAGCATCAGATATTGGCATTAACCCATCAAACGATGGTCGTATTATTCGTTTGGTTTTCCCACAACTTACAGAAGAACGTCGTAGAGACTTAGTTAAAGAAATCAAATCCCGCGGCGAAGAAGCAAAGGTTGCTGTAAGAAATTTAAGACGTGATGCAGTTGATAAAGCAAAGCAAATGAAAAAGAACAACGAAATCACAGAAGACGATCAGACAAATCTAGAAAAGAAAATTCAAAACTATACAGATAAATACTGTAAAGAAGTAGATGAACTAGCTGCTAAAAAAGAAAAAGAAATAATGGAAATTTAGTAATACTAAAAAAGAAAAAGCCCATCGGGAATTTATTCCCGGTGGGATTTTCGACCATAAAGACGGTCTAGTATTTTCATAAAAGAAAGGAAAATTTATGTTTTTTAAAAAGCATAAAACCGAAGACAGAATTATACCCACCCATATTGCAATAATTATGGACGGTAACGGTCGTTGGGCTAAAAAAAGGGGACTTCCTCGTTCTGCAGGACACGTTCAAGGCAGTAGCAACTATAAAACAATTGCGCGTTACTGCAATAAAATTGGCGTAAAATATTTAACAGTTTATGCCTTTTCAACAGAAAATTGGCGTCGTCCTAAAGAAGAAGTAGATGCCCTTATGAATATTTTCAGAGATTATCTAAAAGACACCAAAAACTTTTTGGAAGAAAATATTTCACTACAGTTTTTGGGTAGCACCAAAGGAATGCCTGAAGATATTTTAGAGCTTATGCGCAAAGCCGAAGAAGACAGTAAAGACGCAACGGGGCTTCATTGCAATATGTGCATAAACTACGGTGGCAGGGACGAAATTGTTAATGCGGTAGAGCGTATAAATGAAGATATAAAAAGCGGAAAAATCAGTGGAGAAATTACCGAAGAACTTATTTCTTCGTATATGTATTCCTGCGGTCAACCCGATCCCGATCTTATTATAAGACCAAGCGGAGAATATCGTACGTCAAACTTTTTAATTTGGCAATCGGCTTATAGTGAATATTGGTTTTCTAACGTGCTCTGGCCCGATTTTAAGCCAAAGCATCTTGAAGAAGCCATAGATAGTTTTAATGGTCGTAACCGCAGATTTGGAGGCGTTTAATATGAAAACCAGAATTATATCGGGTGTAATTATCGGAGCAGTAATTGTAGCTGTTGTGGTTTTAGGCTCGTTTTTTTCAATTACCTTTAGTGTTGCAACCGCAATACTTGGCGCAATTTGTGTTTTTGAAGTGTTTAACAGCACAGGCTTTGTAAAAAGCACCCCGCTTTTAATTACGGGTGCTGTGTTTGCGCTGGTTTCACCCTTTGTTCATAAATACGCGTTAGATTTTGATTATTCCTATTGCATTTACGCTTTTGTTGCCGCGGTGGTTATAATTTCTTTAATAGATAATAAAAGAATTTACCCCACAACAATGTCTTATGCAATAGCACTTCCCATAATTATTACAAGCTGTTTAAGATCTATAGTTTTAATGACTGCCGAATCTCATACGGGCATATTCCATTTAGCGCTAATTATTTGCTATACCGTTTTTGCCGATATCGGCGCATACTTTATAGGCGTTTATTTTGGTAAACGCAAAATGGCTCCAACAATTAGCCCCAAAAAGACCTATGAAGGTCTTGTTGGTGGTATGGGAGCAAGTGTAATTGGCGTTTTAGCGGTTTGTCTGTTATTTAAAACAGTCTTTGCTTTTCCATATATTAAGGTGGTTTTAATTGTGCTAACAGCACCTCTGTTTGTTATTTTGGGTGTTATTGGTGATTTATTTGCATCTTATATTAAACGTAATGCCGCAATTAAAGACTTTGGAGATACCATACCCGGTCACGGTGGCATTATGGACAGAATAGATAGTATGTTAATAGTTGCTCCAATTTTCTATATTTTTGATAAAATTTTTAACGTAGCAGGTATATAAATAAATGAAAACAATATCAATTTTAGGCTCAACCGGCTCAATAGGCACACAGTGTCTGGATATAGTTAAAAAATACGGTTTTACCGTAAAAAGCCTTTCGGCTCATAAAAACATAAAGCTTTTAGAACAACAAGCAAGGGCATTTAAACCCGAATTTGTTGCAGTTTTTGATGAACAAAAGGCAAAAGAATTAAAACTTTCTTTAAGCGATACACCAATTAAAGTGTATGGCGGAGAGAAGGGTGTATTAGCTGCGGCTGCAAGTGAAAGCGATATTGTTTTAAACTCAATTGTTGGTATTGCAGGACTACGCCCAAGCCTTACCGCAATCAATAGCGGTAGCACGTTAGCTCTTGCAAATAAAGAAACGTTGGTAACCGGCGGTCAGCTGGTAATGGACGCCGCTAAAAAAATGGGTAAAGAAATTTTACCGGTAGATAGTGAGCATTCGGCAATTTTTCAAAGCCTTATAAAAGAAAAAGACCGTAGGTTTGAAAAAATAATTCTTACCGCTTCCGGCGGTCCGTTTTACGGAAAAACCAAAGAAGAGTTAAAAAATATAACCCCTGCCGATGCCTTAAAGCATCCCAATTGGGATATGGGGCAAAAAATCACTATTGATTCAGCCACCCTTATGAATAAGGGGCTTGAAGTAATAGAGGCGGTTCATTTGTTTGGTTGTAAAGCAAGCGATATTGAGGTTGTTGTTCATCGTCAAAGCATATTGCATTCTGCGGTTGAGTTTTGCGACGGTGCAGTTATTGGACAAATGGGCACACCCGATATGAAAATTCCAATTCAGTTAGCCTTAACCTATCCGGAAAGATATGAAAGTGATGCACCAAAGCTTTCTTTAACAGATATTGGCACTTTGACCTTCTCAAAACCCGATTTAGAAACCTTTACTTGTTTAAAAACCTGTATTGATGCAATAAATAAAGGTGGTTTAAAACCTGCAGCGGCAAACGGTGCTAATGAAATAGCTGTTCAGCTGTTTTTAGAAGGCAAAATAGGATTTTTAGATATTGGCGAACTTGTAGCTTTTGCTACAGAAAATCAAAAAGATGTTTCTGATTTTACTTTAGAAGACGTTTTTATGGCCGATAAGCAGGCAAGAAGCGCGGTATTAAGCAGGGTTAAAAACGCATAATATAAAAAGAAATATCTTTTTAAGGAGTTCTTATGTTAGAGTCCATTTTAAATTTTTTAAGTAACGCTTGGCCATATTTAGTGGCTTTACTTTGTTTTATGTTTTTAGTTTTAGCACACGAATTTGGTCATTTTATAGCGGCAAAATCGGTTGGCGTTAAGGTTAACGAGTTTGCCATTGGCTTTGGTCCGGCTCTTTTTAAAATTAAGGGCAAAGAAACCACCTATATGTTAAAACCTATATTGCTTGGCGGTTATTGCGCTATGGAAGGCGAAGACGAAGAAAGCACCAGTGACCGTGCGTTTTGCAATAAAAAGGCATGGCAACGCTTTATAGTTGTAGTAATGGGTGCAGTTTTTAATCTTATTTTAGGCTTTGTAATTGTTGCAATTATGTTAAGTCCGGGCAACGCTTTTACTACCACAACCGTTGCGGCATTTACAGAAAACGCCACCTCAAACCAAAGCGGTGCCTTAAAAACGGGCGATAAAATTCTAGAAGTAGAAGGTCGCGACATTTTAACCTCTTTAGATTTAGGCTATACCTTCACAAACGTTACAGACGGTAAGTTAGATATGCTGGTTTTAAGAGATAACGAAAAGGTGCTTTTAAAAGACGTAAGCTTTAAAACCGAGCAATATGAAGGCTATAACGTGGTTTCGGTTGATTTTAAATTAAAAGCAGAAAAGAAAACATTTTTAAACTATATAGCCAATACCGCAAAGGTTACCGTTTCTTACGGTAAAACCGTGTGGTGGAGCTTAATGGATATGATAGGTGGTAAATACAGTATTTCTGAAGTTTCAGGTCCTGTAGGAGTCACCGCGGTTATGGGAGAAGCTGTTAAAACCTCAATTTTTGATTTATTACCGCTTCTTGCAATGTTAACCGTAAATTTAGGCATATTAAATCTTTTACCGCTTCCTGCTTTAGATGGCGGCAGATTAATGTTTATTTTGTTTGAAATGATATTCCGTAAACCCGTACCCGCAAAGTATGAAAATATTATTCACGGTATTGGTTTTGTCATTTTGTTTGGATTATTAATAGTAATTGCAGGTAAGGACATTTTACAACTTATAAAGGGATAGTTTTATGTATTTAAGAAGTGAAACAAAAAAAATAAAGGTTGGTAACACCTATATTGGTGGTAGCAATTACGTGTCGATTCAGTCAATGCTAAACGTTAAAGCATCTGACTTTTCCGGCAATGTTAAACAGGCGGTCGAGCTTGAAAAGGCCGGCTGTGAAATTGTGCGCGTAACCGTTCCAAATTTAGAGACGGTACCCTTAATTGAAAAGATTAAAGAAAATATATCTATTCCGCTTGTTGCAGATATTCATTTTGATTATAAGGTTGCAGTAGCGGCGGCAGAAGCGGGTGTAGATAAAATACGTATAAACCCCGGCAATATTGGTAGTGAAGAAGGGGTAAAAAAGGTAGTAGAAGCTTGTAAAAGAAAAGATATTCCCATTCGCATTGGTGTAAATTCAGGTAGTGTTGAAAAGGGTATATTGGCAAAATACGGTGTTACCGCTAAAGCATTGTTTGAAAGCGGTAAATACCATATTTCACTTTTAGAAAAGTATGACTATAATAATATTGTGCTTTCTCTAAAAGCATCTGACCCGCAAATTATGTTTGACGCTTATAAAATGGCGGCCGATGAATTTGATTATCCTTTGCATTTAGGGGTTACAGAAGCCGGAGGAGAAAAATGGGGCACAATTCGTTCTGCGGCAGGTATTGGCGGACTGTTGCTTTACGGTATTGGTAACACAATAAGGGTGTCTTTAACAGATACTCCCGTTAAAGAAATTGCCGCCGCAAAAGATATTTTAAAGGCTACGGGCATAAGACAAGAAGGGGTAAGAATTGTTTCTTGTCCAACCTGTGGCAGAACAGAGATTGATTTAATTGGTCTTGCAAACAGGGTAGAAGATGCCCTGAACGACTGTAAAAAGAACATAACTGTAGCAATTATGGGCTGTGTTGTAAATGGCCCCGGAGAAGCCAAAGAAGCCGATATTGGTATTGCAGGTGGCAAAAACGAGGCGCTGTTATTTAAAAAAGGTGAAATTATCTGCAAAATACCCGAAACGGAAATTTTACCAACACTGTTAAAAGAAATAGAAAAAATGTAGCTTTAGCGTTAGTAAAAGGACAAGTATAATGAAAAGTTTTATTGAAGTTTTTGGCAAAATAGCACCACAAAACGTGTGTGAACAGTTTAAAAATGCGGTTATTGAAAAGTGTGAGGTTCAGGTTGAAACTCGCACACTTTCGCTAACCCTTAAAATAGATGAACCAATTGCAGAAAACTATGTTTCTGATTTAAAACGTTCTTGTATTGCGGCGTTAAAGCTTAATAATATTGATCTTGTTTTAAACTACACTAAAGAAGAAGTAAAAGCCGAAGAGCCACAAAAGGACGAAAATATTGAACAAGAACCACAAAAGCCAGAAGAACCAATACCTTTTATAGAAATATCAGTTGATGAAATAGCTGCAATTATTGAAAAAATCAAGCTTTCTTTGCGTATAATTGGCGGCTTTTTAGAAGGCGCCGAGTATGTTATAAGAGATAAAAATTTAGAAATCATACTCAAGCACGGTGGCCTTTCAACCATAGAAAACAGCGATTTTCTACATATATTTAATCAAGAATGTAAAAACAGATTTGGTTTTACCTTTGATAAAATTCGTTTTACAGGCGAAACCGAGTTTGAAAAAATTGAAATTGAAGAAACACCAAAAGCACCTAAAAAGGAAGTTAAAACTTTTTCGGGTAAACCCAAAGACGGTCTGCCTGTTTATTTAGAATCTGCAAAATTTATATACGGACGTGCTTTAAAAAATCCAAAACCCAGCAGAATGATAGATATTACTGCCGATGAGCAGGATGTTACCGTTTGGGGTGAAGTAATAAATTTAGAAAGCACCCCCACCAAACGCGGAGATAAAAACTGGTATAAGTTTATTTTATCAGACCACACCAATTCTATGCAGGTTAAAACCCTTATGAGCAAAGAAGAACTTGCAAAGCTAAAGCCAATTGAAGAAGGCTCTTATATTTTGCTTGTTGGTACTTATAGCTATGATAACTGGGAAAAGGATTTTGTCTTAAATCCACGTTCTATTGCATTATTGCAAAAATATGAAGAAATGGATGAAGCCGAAAATAAACGCGTAGAGCTTCATTGCCATACAAATATGTCTGCAAAAGATGCTTGTGCATCGGCGGCAGATTTAGTTAATCTTGCATATAAATGGGGACATAAGGCTATTGCCATTACAGACCACGGTGTTGTACAGTCCTTCCCAATAGCATCAGATGCTGTTTCGGCCATTCGTAAAAAAGGTGGCAATTTTAAGGTTATATACGGTGTAGAAGCCTATTTTGTTGATGATATTAAAAATAATATTGAAGGCCTGACAGCCAAGCAAATCGGCAAAATACGCCACCACCAGATAATTTTGGTTAAAAATGCAGTGGGACTTAAAAACCTTTATAAGCTTATTTCTTATTCCCACTTGCATAGCTTTTATGCTCGTCCAATTATTTTAAAGAGTGAACTTAATAAACACCGCGAAGGCTTAATTTTAGGTTCTGCTTGTAACTACGGTGAAATGTTTAGTGCTGTTATTGACGGAGAAAGCGATGAAAGATTAATGGAAATCGCTTCATATTACGATTATCTTGAAATTCAGCCGCTTAGTAATAATGAATTTATGGTGCGCGACTCTATTTTACCCGATAAGGTTGATAAAAAGACGGGCGCCACAATTCCAAACCGTTACAGACATGTAAAAAATCTGGACGTTATAAAAGACTTTAACCGTAAGGTAGTAGAAATTGCCGATAAATTAAATAAACCGGTTGTAGCTACGGGAGACGTGCATTTTCTTAAAAAAGAGGACGATATAATCCGTAAAATTATGCTTGCAGGTCAAGGCTACGATGATTTTGATAATCAAGCACCGCTACATCTTAAAACCACAACAGAAATGCTTTCAGATTTTGACTATTTTAAAGATAGAGCAAAAGAGTTTGTAGTAGATAATCCAAATAAAATTGCCGATATGGTAGATGATGATATCGTTCCTATTCCAAAGGGTAATTTCCCGCCTGTTATTGAAGGCTCGGACGATATGTTAAGAGAAATTTGTTGGAATAACGCCCACAAAAAATATGGCAAAGACGTTCCTGAAATTGTTGCAAAACGTTTAGAAAAAGAATTAAATTCTATTATCAGCAACGGATTTTCCATAATGTACATTTCTGCTCAAAAGCTGGTAGCATTTAGTGAAGAAAACGGTTATTTGGTAGGTTCGCGTGGTTCGGTTGGCTCGTCCTTTGTTGCTACAATGGCGGGTATATCAGAAGTAAACCCACTTGCGCCCCACTACGTTTGCCCCAATTGTCAGTATAGCGAGTTTTTCACAGACGGTTCATATGGCTCGGGCTTTGATTTACCCGAAAAGAACTGTCCGCACTGTAATACATTATTAGACCGTGATGGTCACGATATTCCTTTTGAAACCTTTTTGGGCTTTAAGGGCGATAAGGTGCCCGATATTGACCTTAATTTCTCGGATGAATTCCAAAATGAGGTTCAAAAATATACCGAAACTCTTTTCGGTAGTGAAAACGTTTTTAAAGCAGGTACCGTTTCTACTGTGGCAGAAAGAACCGCATATGGCTTTTCTAAAGCCTATGCAGAAAAGAAGGGTATTACTTTAAATAATGCCGAACTTAACCGCCTGGCTTCGTTGGTAGAAAAAGCAAAAATCAAGCAAACAACAGGTCAGCACCCCGCGGGCATGATTATTGTACCTCGCGATAAAGAAATTTATGATTTCTGTCCCGTTCAGCATCCGGCTGACGATATGGAGTCAGATATTATTACCACCCACTTTGAGTTTAAGTATATTCACGATACAATCTTAAAACTTGACGAATTGGGCCACGTTATTCCCACAACCTATAAATATTTAGAAGAATATTCGGGTATTCCCGTAAGCGACGTTTCAATGAGTGATCCAAAGGTTTATAGCTTATTTACCTCTACAGATGCACTCGGAGT
>JAZNNZ010000164.1:0-2704 GCA_045580525.1 Acutalibacteraceae bacterium | reverse complement strand
GAAATGCAGTTTTTATCAGAAAAGCGCAAAGAAGAGCTAAAAAGAATAATGCCGGTATGGAATAAAATCAAGGACGAATTAACCGTAGCAGACGTTTCTCCAATAGGTCAAAAACCGTGCGGCAGAAGTGTGTGTGGCTTTAAAATTTCGGTTGATAATAAAGATAAATATCTGCTTGTTTTTCGCGAAAGCACCAATGAAGATACCATTAGCTTTAAGACCGATAGCAACAGCTTTGATATATTAGCTGCCAATGGTGAAGTTGCTCTTAATAAGCATGGTAATTCTTTATATATAACCTTTAAAAATCAGCGTACTTATGCTTTAATAAAACTATAAAAAATGAGCTTTAAGAATTTTCTTAAAGCTCTTAATTTATATTATGTTTCTTTTTGCCGTCATATTAACCCCCATAATTCCGCCAAGTCCCGCAGATATTACGGTTATAACACATTTAAGCAGTGTTAAAAGGGTGGGGGCAGAAAAGGATGCAATAAGTGAAATTATTGTAAAAATCAAAAACAAAATACCGCCCATCAGCATACCTGTTAAAAGGCCCTTCTTTTTAATTTTTTTCGCGGTAATAAGCCCCGCTAAAAACGCACCAATGCTTAAAGAAAGGGTAGAGCAAAGGTTACTTACGTCAATAGGCAAAACCCCTAAGGACATTAGCAAAGCACATAAAATTAATAAAATAGAAATTATGGCGGTACCCATAATAAGCCCTAAAATAATGGCTTTAACAGTATTATCATCAAAAAATCTTTTGTTTTCCAAAATTAAAACCTCCCCATAGAAGCCTATGCGGAGGTCTTTTTAATTATTCTTATTTTTCTTCGTCGTGAACGGTAAGGTTTTGTTGAATTGCCCAGCGTTCAAACTTTAATTTTGATTTATCAACGATAGATTCAACAACAAAGCTGTCTTCTTTTAAAGAAACAATTTTACCGTGGATACCGCCGATGGTAACAATTTCATCACCAATTTGTAGGTTGTTACGCATTTTTTCTTCTTCTTTTTGCTTTTTCTTTTGTGGACGCATAATAAAGAAGTAGAAAATAACAACCATAGCAACAAGCATAACTATTGACATAATACCGCTTGTAGCAGGATTTTGAGCACCTGTTGTGTTGGTTGCTGTATCAAGTGTTAAAAGTAACCAGTTCATTTTTATTCTCCTTAATTTATATTTACCAAGTAATTATATATTACTTTTTTCTTTTTTGCAAGTATTAAATACGCCTACCTAAAATTTTAACCTGTTTTTCTTTCCACTCTTTAAAGTCGCCAATATCAAGATGATAACGAATTTTCTCCATAAGATTATTGTAAAAATACAGGTTGTGCATAACAAGCAGTCTTTGTCCAAGCATTTCCTTTGCTTTTAAAAGGTGTCTTATGTAGCCTTTAGAAAAGTTGCGGCAAACAGGGCAGTCACAGTTTAAATCAATAGGACTTAAATCGGTTTCATATTTTTGGTTCTGAATATTTATAATACCTTGTGAAGTAAATAAATGTCCGTGACGCGCGTTTCTACTTGGCATTACACAGTCAAATAAATCAACGCCTCTGTCAACACCCTCTAAAATATTAACCGGCGTTCCAACCCCCATTAAATAACGAGGCTTGTCTTTTGGCATAAAGGGTTCTACCGCTTCAATCATTTCATACATAACGGGCGCTTCTTCGCCAACCGCAAGTCCGCCAATGGCGTAGCCATCAAGATCAAGTTCCACAATTTCCTTCATATGTTCAATTCTTAAATCTTTATATGTGCAGCCCTGTCCAATACCAAAAAGTAGTTGATTTTTATTTATTGTGTCTTCAAGCGAATTTAGTCGCTTCATTTCTTTTGCGCAACGTTTTAACCAGCGTGTAGTTCTTGCGCAAGATTCTTTAGAATAGTTGTATTCTGCAGGGTTTTCAACACATTCATCAAAAGCCATTGCAATGGTAGAACCAAGATTAGATTGTATTTGCATACTTTCTTCCGGTCCCATAAAAATACGCTTTCCATCAACGTGCGAAGCAAAGGTTACACCTTCTTCACTGATTTGTCTTAATGATGAAAGTGAAAAGACCTGAAAACCGCCGCTGTCGGTTAAAATTGGTCCGTTCCAGCCGGTCATTTTATGAAGTCCGCCAAGCTCTTTTACAACCTTATCGTTTGGTCTTATGTGTAAATGATAGGTGTTGCAAAGCATTACCTGACAACCAATGTCCTTTAAATCAAATGCCGAAAGTCCGCCCTTAATTGCGGCAGAGGTTGCAACGTTCATAAATGCAGGTGTTTGCACAGTACCGTGCACCGTGGTAAACTCACCGCGTCTGGCATTTCCTTCTTGTTTCAATAACTTATACATATTTCAATTCCTTTGTATTATAATCCGTGCAGAAGGCACTCTTTAATTCTTCATCATTCATTTTTTATTATTCATTCTTTACTTATAAAATGAGCATCGCGTTACCGAAGTTTACGGGATATGTGAAAAGGAACTTTATAAATCAGTCGGCAAAGCCGACACCTTACCTCTTCACTCTTACCTCTTACCTCTTACTTGCTCATCCTCTATAGGATGAGCATAGCGTCGCCAAAACTAAAAAATCTATATCTTTCTTTAATGGCTTCGTTATATGCGTTAAGCACCTTTTCGCGTCCTGCAAGTGCAGAAACCAGCATAATAAGTGTGCTTTCGGGCAAATG
>JAZNNZ010000163.1:0-2760 GCA_045580525.1 Acutalibacteraceae bacterium | reverse complement strand
TATTACCGTGGTCTTTAAAAATTATGTTATTACTTCTTATTTAACAGAAGCGTACATGAAGTATTTGAAACCTAATGCACTTGAGAAGAAGCCTTCGATTGAAGGACTGCACATAAAGATATCGGTGTAGTAATAGATTGGGCAGATAGCGCCTGTTTCCATTAAGATATCTTCTGCTTGGTGCATTAAATCAAAACGCTTAGCAGGATCGGTTTCTGTCTTAACAGCAGCAATACATGCATCATAGCTTTCAGCCCATGTTAGGTTGTCTTTACCATTGAAGCTGAATGCTTTGTAAGAAGCGTGAGCATCTTTACCTAATTGAGCATCATTGTTACCAGAACCGGAAATCCACATATCTAAGAAGGAGATAGGATCGTTGTAGTCACCTAACCAACCGTTACGTGCAACAGAGTAGTCGCCTTCTTTTCTTGTATTTAAGAAGGTTGCCCATTCTTGAGTTGTAACTTTGGTTTCGATGCCGATACCCTTCCAAACTTGTTGTAGGTATGCAGCGATAGCTTCGTGGCCTGAACCTTCATTAGTGATGTACTCTAATTGTGGGAAGCCAGTAACTTTACCGTCAGCAACTGTGAATTTCTTAGAAGAATCAGCAACTTCTTTTAATAGAGCAATAGCTGCATCGCAGTTTGCTTTGTAAGCTGCTTCTGTATCTTCTACACTGTAGTAACCTTTACCGTCACGATTTGTACCGTTTTTAGAAATAAATTCAGCACCATCGGGTTCGGTTAGACCCATTGCTACGAAACCAGCAGCAGGAACTTGACCAGCTTTACCGATTTCTTTAACAACGTAGTTTCTGTCGATCATTAAGCCTAGAGCTTTTCTGATCTTGGTTTTTTCAACTTCTGTGAAGTCTTTTAGAGCTTCATCGTTTACGTTGAATGATACATAGTAGGTACCTAATTGGCCTTCTACAAAGAATTCATCAGCGTAATCTTTCTTTAATGCATCGATTTCGTCGTTAGGAACGGAGTCGATAAATAGATAAGAACCGTTTTTGTAGTTTGCAAGTAGAGAAGCATCATCGTCGTTAAACATGAATACTAACTTGTCAGAAACGATCTTATCAGCTTCAAAGTAATATTCGTTCTTTTCCATAACTAGTTGAGTTTGGCTGAATTCTGTTACTTTGTAAGCACCGTTACCAATGTAGGTTTCGGGTTTTGTTGCCCATGCATCACCGTTTGCTTCAACAACGTCTTTCTTAACAGGCATATATGCAGGGAATGCACATAGTTCTGTGAAGTAAGGAACGTCTACAGGAAGAACAACCATTAATTTTTTGCCGTCTTCAGAAGCTGTAACGTTTAGCTTTGCATCTGGGTTAACGATGTTGTCTTCATCATCGGTTTCCCACATTTTTGCATAACCATCGATAACTTCAAACATATAACCGTAGTCAGCTGCGGTTACAGGAGAAGCTGCTCTGTTCCAAGCGTATACGAAGTCAGCAGCTGTTAGGTCAGAACCGTCACTCCATTTTAAGCCGTCTCTTAGCTCAAATGTGTATGTGGTTGTGCCATCTTCGTTTTTAACGCCTGTTGGGATTTCTTTTGCACATTGAGGAACTAGTACTGTGTTACCTTTGTCGTCTTGTCCCCAGCCTACTAGACCGGCGAAAGCGTGAACAATGTAAGTACCGCCGTCAACTGCGCTGTTAAGTGCGGGGTCGATGGTGTCAGGATATGAACCAACGTTTAGCACCATACCCTTTTGAGTGCCGCAAGCAGTTAGTGCTGCCATGCAGCCGAGCATCATTACTAATGCAAGTAATAAACTCAAGGTCTTTTTCATCATTTTTTCCTCCTTTTATTATAATTAACCCGAATATTTCGGGAGAATTACCGTAAAAAATTATAAATTATGACAAGCTACGCTATGTCCCGAAGCAACCTCTTTAAGTCCGGGCATACTTTCGGCGCATTTTGCCGTTGCGCGTGGGCAACGTGTTCTAAACGGACAGCCGCTTGGCATATGAAGTGGACTTGGAACGTCTCCTTCTAAATGAATTCTTTCATTTGCTCTTGCAATTTTAGGATCAGGAACCGGAACTGCAGAAAGAAGTGAAATTGTGTATGGGTGTGCAGGGTGATGATAAATTTCATCAGCAGAACCAATTTCAATAAGCTTACCTAAATACATTACTGCGATTCTTGAAGAAATATGCTTAACAACAAGTAAATCGTGAGCGATAAATAAATAGGTTAAACCAAGCTTACTTTGTAAATCTTCAAACATATTTACAATTTGTGCTTGAATTGAAACGTCTAATGCAGAAACAGGTTCGTCACAAACAATAAATTTAGGATCAACCGCAAGGGCTCTTGCAATGCCAATTCTCTGTCTTTGTCCGCCCGAAAATTCGTGAGCGTAACGAGAAGCGTGTTCACTTGAAAGTCCTACTGTGCTCATCAAATGTTGAATTTTCTCATCGCGTTCTGCTTTGGAAGCAAACATTTTATGAACGTCTATCGGTTCACCTATAATATCGGAAACGGTCATACGCGGGTCTAATGAAGAATAAGGATCTTGGAAAACCATTTGAGCTTGTTTTCTAAATTCAGCAATGCTTTCTTTGGTTTTAATTTCCTTACCGTCAAACCAAACCTCACCTGCGGTTGGCTTATAAAGCTGTAAAATACTTCTACCAACGGTAGTTTTACCACAACCAGATTCACCAACAAGACCTAATGTTTCACCTTCTTTAATGTTAAAGGAAACATCGTCAACAGCCTT
>JAZNNZ010000162.1:0-3008 GCA_045580525.1 Acutalibacteraceae bacterium | reverse complement strand
GGTGAAGGTAAAACCACCACCACTATCGGTCTTGCAGACGGTATGAAGCGCATTGGTAAAGACGTTACCGTCGCCCTTCGTGAACCATCATTAGGTCCCGTTTTTGGTGTTAAAGGTGGGGCTGCCGGTGGCGGCTATGCCCAGGTAGTACCAATGGAAGATATTAATCTTCATTTCACGGGCGATTTTCACGCAATAGGGGCGGCAAACAATCTTCTTGCCGCAATGCTTGATAATCATATTCAGCAGGGCAACTCACTCAATATAGACGTTAGAAAAATAACCTGGCGTCGTTGTGTTGATATGAACGACCGTCAGCTTCGTTTTATTGTTAACGGTATGGGTGGTAAGGCAAACGGTGTACCAAGAGAAGATGGTTTTGATATTACGGTAGCCAGTGAAATTATGGCAGTGCTTTGCCTTTCATCGTCAATAAAAGACCTAAAAGAAAGACTTTCAAACATTATTGTAGGATATACCTATGATGATAAACCTGTCACTTGCGGACAGCTTAAAGCCGCCGGTGCTATGACCGCGCTGCTTAAAGATGCATTAAAACCAAATCTTGTTCAAACGCTAGAGGGCACTCCAGCATTTGTGCACGGTGGTCCGTTTGCTAATATTGCACACGGATGCAACTCTGTTATGGCAACAAAAATGGCTTTAAAAATGGGGGATTACACCATTACAGAAGCAGGTTTTGGCGCTGATCTTGGTGCTGAAAAGTTTTTAGATATTAAATGTCGTATGGCGGGTCTTACTCCCGATGCAGTTGTGGTTGTAGCAACCGTTAGAGCACTTAAAATGCACGGTGGATTAGATAAAAAACAGCTAGGCACAGAAGATTTAACAGCACTTGAAAAGGGAATACCCAACCTTTTGCGTCACGTTTCAAACATTAAAAACGTTTATAAGCTTCCTTGCGTTGTTGCTGTTAACCGCTTTCCAACAGATACAGATAATGAAATTGATTTTATTATTAATAAATGTAAAGAGCTTGGCGTTAATACCGTTCTTTCTACAGTTTGGGCTGAAGGCGGCAAAGGCGGCGAAGAACTGGCAAAAGAGGTTGTTCGCCTGTGTGAAGAAGAAAAGGGCGATTTTACCTTCTCTTATCAAGATGATCAATCAATTGCAGAAAAAATCAAAGCTGTTGCTACAAAAGTTTATGGTGGTAAGGGCGTAATTATTGAACCTATGGCTCAAAAACAAATTGAACAGTTAGAGGCTTTAGGCTTTTCTAAATATCCTGTTTGTATTGCAAAAACTCAGTACAGTTTTTCAGATGACCCAACAAAACTTGGCGCACCCGAAAACTTTGATATAACCGTTAAAAAGGTTAAGGTTTCTGCAGGTGCAGGCTTTATAGTAGTGCTTACGGGTGACATTCTAACAATGCCGGGCCTTCCCAAAATGCCCGCAGCAGAAAAAATAGACGTTGATGATAACGGTAAAATAGTAGGACTATTTTAAAAAAATAAAAGCGTAGAATAAAAATCTACGCTTTTTTATTTAACCTTAATTTTGAATTTTCATATACTGTCATTAAGGGGAACGGGCGGTAAACCGCGGTTTATCCACAGAATAACCTTAATGCCCCTTTAATATAAAAAAGCTCGAGTTTACACTCGAGCTTTTTGTATTAGAATTAAATTAGTTTAATTCTGCAAAGTATTTAATGGTTCTAACCATTTGGCTGGTGTAGCTGTTTTCATTGTCATACCAAGAAACAACTTGAACTTCATATAGATCATCAGCAACCTTAGAAACCATTGTTTGAGTAGCATCAAATAATGAACCGTAAGTAATACCAATAATATCAGAAGATACTAGGGGTTCTTCGGTGTAGCCGAATGAAGCAGAAGAAGCTGCTTTCATAGCTGCGTTGATGCCTTCAACGGTAACGTCTTTACCTTTAACAACTGCAACTAAAATTGTAGTTGAACCGGTAGGAACGGGAACACGTTGTGCAGAACCGATTAGTTTACCGTTTAATTCAGGAATTACAAGACCAATAGCTTTTGCAGCACCTGTTGAGTTAGGAACAATGTTAACTGCAGCAGCACGTGCACGACGTAGGTCACCCTTTCTGTGAGGACCGTCTAATACCATTTGGTCACCGGTATATGCGTGAATTGTAGACATGATACCGCTTTGAATTTCTGCATAGTCGTTTAATGCTTTAGCCATAGGAGCTAAGCAGTTTGTTGTACAAGAAGCAGCAGAAATAATATTGTCTTCTTTAGTTAATGTACCTTCGTTTACGCTGTAAACAACTGTGGGTAGATCGTTACCTGCGGGAGCAGAAATAACAACCTTCTTAGCACCTGCATCAATATGAGCTTGTGCTTTAGCTTTAGAACAGTAGAAGCCTGTGCACTCTAAAACAACGTCTACGCCGATTTCGCCCCAAGGAAGATCCTTAGCATCTTTTTCTGCATAGATAGTAATTTCTTTACCGTCAACAACGATAGAGTTTTCTTTGGCAACAACTGTGTCAGCCTTGGCATATCTTCCTTGTGCAGAATCGTACTTTAGAAGATGAGCCAACATTTTTGCGTCGGTTAGGTCGTTGATAGCTACGATTTCATAACCTTCAGCACCAAACATTTGTCTGAAAGCTAGACGACCGATACGACCGAAACCATTAATAGCAACTTTTACCATAATGAAAAACCTCCAAAATATTGTTAGTTTGAAGTATTGTCAAACTATGCTTCTATTTTAACCCTTTTTGCTTAAGATTTCAAGAACTTTGTTCAATTTTTAACAATTTTTTTAAAATTTGTTATTTAGGGTAAAATAACCCTTAAAGAAAGGTGGTTTTATGTGTTATTTTACCAATGATTTTTTAAATGAAATTAGCCTTCGTGAAGAATTACAGCAAAAAGCAATAAAAAACGAGTATAATTTAGATTTTTACTGCCAGTTAAAGCAATTAAATTTAAAGCAAAAGTATCAACAATATATAGATGCAGAAGGTGCAATTAGAAATATACTTGCAAGTT
>JAZNNZ010000161.1:0-7973 GCA_045580525.1 Acutalibacteraceae bacterium | reverse complement strand
TAACACCAAAGCCCGTACAAGGAACATCACAAATCACAAGATCATATAATCCGAATTTATCGTTATATTGTGTAGCATCGTTAACTACGGTGTTAATACTAAATCCTAGTTTATTTGCTGTGTTACCCACAAGATTTAATCGTTTTTCATAAATATCACAAGCAGTAATTTCAGCCTTACCATTCGACAAAAGATAAGCAGTAAAACTCTTTCCACCAGGAGCCGAACAAAGATCAAGTATTTTTTCGTTTTCTTTTGGTTCTGCTAAAATAACACTATTTGCAGCGCTTACATCTTGAACATAATAATATCCATTTAAATGAAAATAATCTTTTGCATTAAAACCATGTATCTCATAAACATTTTCGATATCGGTCTTTAAAAAATTAGACGGAATTTCAAATCTGTCTTTTAAAGTGTTTATTCTGACAAACATAGGCGTGGAATCTAGGGAGTTTTCAAAAAACTCTCTACCTTTTGCTTCGCCAATACAGTTATAAACCGTATTTAAAACGCATGAATTGACAGAATACTTTATTTCATCAGATTTATTGGTTAAAAACTTTAAATCGTAAGCTCCGGCTCTCCTTAAAACAGCATTTATAAAACCCGAAAGTTTAGCAAATTTTGTGCTTTTTATAAAAGAAACATATTCATTGGTTACTGCATATAGCGGAGAATTCATATAAAGAGCTTCATAAAGTCCCATTCTTAAAATTATCAGAATTTCATGTTTTAAGCCATCTATACTTTTGTTTAAATATTTATCTATAATGTAATCAAGCGTAATTTTGCGCTCAATAACGCCATAATAAAGCGCTGTTATAAAAGCAGTATCATCACCGTTATATTCTTTTAAGGCAGAATTTAAAATAATAGTAGAATAGCCATCGTTTTCTTGCTTAAGCAGTGCTTTAAAAACAATATTTCTAGATTTCATAAAAATTCCTGATTATTAAAATATTCTTCCCGCAACAGCTGCGCTGCCGCTCATTCTTTTAGAGCCTTCAGGACAAATTTCAAGAAGCTCTAAAAGTAAGCCATCTCCACAAACAACATAGGGTTTATTATCAATAACCTTTACAGTACCAGCAGCATCTGCAGACTTATCGCCAATACTTGATGCAAAAACCTTAATTCGCTTGTTATTATAAATAAAGTAACAGCATGGCCAAGGATTGAATCCACGAATTAAATTAAATAATTCTCTTGCCGATTTGTTAAAGTCAAGTCGTCCCATTTCTTTATTAATTATTGGTGCATAGCTAGTAGTATCTGTAGGTTGTTTTTGGGGGACTATGTTATTGTTTAATAGTTCTTCAAGTGTTTTAATAATTAAATTTGCGCCCATATCACTTAATCTATCGTGAAGAGTTTCTGCGTTGTCACAATCTGATATGTCGGTTTTTAAAGATAAAAGCATATCTCCGGTATCTAAACCTTCGTCCATAAGCATAGTTGTAACACCGGTTTCTTTTTCTCCCGATACTATAGACCATTGAATTGGAGAAGCGCCACGCAATTTAGGTAATAACGATGCATGAACATTAATACAACCAAATTTTGGGATGTCTAAAATATTTTTAGGAAGGATTTTACCATATGCTACAACAACTATAGCATCAGGTTCTTCATTTTTAATAACATTAAATGCTTCATCATTTTTTAAACTTGTTGGCTGAAATACTTTAATATTATTTTTTACTGCAACATTCTTAACAGGTGGCGCAGTTAAAATTTGTTTTCTACCAACCGGCATATCGGGTTTTGTTACGCAAAGCGTTACATTATGACCATTATTTATTAAAGCTTCTAAGCAAGGCACCGCAAAATCAGGTGTGCCCATAAAAACTATATTCATTTAATTAGCCTTTCTTTGTATAAAATACCATCTAAATGATCAATTTCGTGACAAAAAGCTCTTGCTTTTAAACCTTCACCTTCAATAAAGAAAGTGTTGCCAAAACGATCTTGAGCCTTTACCTTAACCCACATAGGTCTAATTGTTACGCCACTTTCCCCAGGAATAGATAAGCATCCTTCAACTTCATTTTGAACGCCTTTTTTATCAACAATAACAGGATTAACTAATTCAATAATGCCATCTTCATCCTGTACGTCAACTAAACACACACGTCTTAAAACGCCAACTTGGGGAGCCGCGAGACCTGCGCCTTGTGCTTCAATTAATGTATCACGCATATCATCCAATAGCACGTGTAATCGTTCATCAAAATTCAAAACAGAACGACTGGTCTTTTTTAAAACCGGATCTCCTAATTTTACAATATTTCTTAATGCCATGAAATCACCTAAATCATACTTTCGGGGTTAATATCGACAAACAAATTACATTGTTTTTCTTGTTTGTAGAATAAACTAACAACAGAGTTTAAAAACTCTCTAAATCTTTTTGTGTTTTTTGTTTTTAAAATTATTCTATATCTATACTTATTAGCCACAACAGGAACATTTGCCGGTGTTGGTCCTAATGCAATAAACTTTACGTCACTAAAACTACTCGATTGACTCTTTAAAATTTCAAGAGCAAAATTTGCGGCTTTATATGATAAATCCTTTTTGTTGGAAACAAAACCTAATACAACAATATCGCAGTAAGGTGGATATGTCATAAGTTTCCTAACAGAAATTTCTTTTTCAAAAAAAGCCGAGTAGTCTTGTAAACCAGAAAGCTTTATAACGTAATTATCCGGTGATGACGTTTGAATAATAGCTTTACCTGGATTTACCCCTCTTCCAGAGCGACCAACAACCTGAGTAAATAAAGAAAACGCTCTTTCATATGCTCTAAAATCATCAAAGAACATTGCGTTATCAGCTTGTAGCACACCTACTAACGTAACATTAGGAAAATTTAATCCCTTAGCTACCATTTGTGTGCCTATCAAAATATCATATTCGTGTTTAGAAAAAGCATCTAAAAGTCGTTCGGCACTATCCTTTTTAGTTGTACTATCGGCATCTAAACGTAGTATTTTTGCATCAGGGAACAATAATTCCAGCTCTTCAACAGCTTTTTGAGTACCATATCCTGAATAACGCAATCTTTCATTTCCACACGCCGGACATTTTTGTGGGACCTTATGTTGTGCGCCGCAATAATGACACATAAATTTGCTGTTTTTTGAGTGATAGGTTAATGAAATACTACAATTATCACAATTAAATACATAGCCGCAGGTGGGACATGAAATATATGTGTTGTGTCCCCTACGGTTAAGCAACAAAATAACTTGTTTGTTAACACTTAAAGTATTTCTTATTTCATCAATTAAATATTCACTAAAAATACCGTGATTACCGTTTTTTACTTCTTCGCGTTCATCAACTGTTATAACTTCCGGTAATTTAGCTTCACCATATCTGTTTTTGAGTTCATATAATGAATACTTACCGCTTTTAGCTAACGCATAACTTTCAAAAGACGGGGTTGCTGAAGCCAGTAAAAGCAGAGCATTATTTTGTGAGCATCTAAATTTTGCGACATCTCTAGCGTGAAAACGGGGGTTTTGCTCAGATTTATAAGTATGCTCTTGTTCTTCGTCAATAATGATTACTCCTATGTTTTTTAATGGAGCAAAGATTGCAGAGCGAGTTCCAACAACTACCTTTACGTCACCGTTTTTAACACGCTTATATTCATCCATTCGTTGGCCATTGCTTAAAGCGCTATGAAAGACTGCAACTGATTCTTTATATCTGGAATAAAACAACTTAAGCGTTTGTGGTGTTAACGCAATTTCAGGAACCATAACAATTGCTGTTTTTCCATCTTTTATAACTTTATCAACTAATTTTAGAAATACGCTTGTTTTTCCACTACCAGTTATTCCATATAAAAGAGCGGCGGATGCCTTATTTTGCATATACTGAGCTTCTAGATTTTTATAAACTTTTTGTTGTTCGTCGGTCAAAACAATTTTTGTCGACTTTAAGTCTTTAAAATTAATTGGAGTTCTTAAATATTCTTGATCTTTTATAGTAACAAGACCTTTTTTCTCCAAAGTTTTTATCGTTGCGGAAGAAACATTTAGCTCTTCTTCAATTTCAGAAAAAGTAGCGGTCTTAAATTCTTGTAAATATTCAAAAACAAGTTTTTGATTTTTTGTTAATTTTTCTGCTTTTTCATTTTCATTTAGAATTGCTGTTTTTAAAGTTAAATCATTAGTGTTTTGTTCATGCAATGCAGTTCTTTTAATAATACCTTTTTTAAACAAATCTTTTATAAAAGAACCATCTTGCACAATGCCTATACAATCACAAAAATCACTTAACTTAATTCCTAGTTTATAATCCAAAAGCTTATTAACAACATTAATTTCGTTATTATCTTTAGCCTTGCTAATATCACCGAGTTTTACAGCATCATAAACTTTGTGGTTGAGTCCACTGGGAATGAGACATTTTAGTGCGTCAAAAAAAGTACAAAATGTGCGTTCTTTCAAAAACAACGCGATTTTTAGCATTTCATCATCTAATATTGGTTTTTCATCTATAACAGTATATATAGACTTCATTTTAATAGCATCACTATATTCAGTTACAGCGATAACAAAACCAAGACGCGCATTATTGCCTATTCCAAACGGAACAGTAACCCGACAACCTACAAGACTTTCTGCCTTGATATCATCGGGTATTAAATAGTCGTATTCTTTATCTAAATTATAAGTAAGCTTATCAACTACGACTTTAGCAATCATTTATTATTCAGCTTCAGCAATCTTATTAATAGCTAATGTAACAGATTTTTCAACGTTTTTATCGTTATCATCTTCGTTTTGAATTGCAATTTCTCTAGCTTCTTTTGCAACGTCTAAAACTAATTTATAACGATTATCATATTCTTTAATAAGTTTTCCAATAGCAGGATTTAGCATTGTTCAAGCACCCTTTCAACTAATTCTTTATTATTTTTATATTTTAATCTTTCGGTTAAAATTATTCTTTCAAAGTCATTAACAGCTTCATTTAAATCGTCGTTAACAACAATAAAATCAAATTCATTCGCCCTTTTTATTTCATCCAACGCCACTTGTAAGCGCTTTTCAATTTGTTCCGGCTTTTCAGTACCGCGCGAACTTAATCTGGATTTTAACGCTTCAAATGAAGGTGGCATAATAAAAATACTTATGGCGTCAGGTAAAATCTTGCGAATATTGTGCGCACCATTTACATCCACTTCAATTATCATATCACGCCCAGCGTTAATGCAATCAATAACCGGTGTTTTTGCTGTACCGTAATAATTTCCGGCATAAAAATTATATTCCAAAAATTCACCTTTATTTAACAACTCATCAAATTCATCTTTTGAAATATGATGATATTTTAGATCTTGCACTTCACCCTCGCGCATTGGTCTTGTGGTATGTGAAATAGAAAAAGAAATTTCATTATGTCTTTCAAAAACCTTAGACATAACAGTATCTTTACCCGAACCGGAAGGCCCGGCAATTAAAATAATATTTCCTTTATTCATCATAAGCACCGCCTTTTGCACGTTCTTCAAACATTTCAACAGTTAAGTAAGATAAAATCACGTGATCACTTTCTACAATAATAACCGACCTTGTCTTTCTACCACCACTTGCATCTATTAGCTTGTTATTGTCTTTAGCAAGTTTAATCATACGTTTAATTGGTGCTGCATCCGGTGAAACAACAGAAACTATTTTCTCGCTCGATATTAAATTGCCAAAACCAATATTTATGAGTTCCATAACTGCTCCTTATTCGATATTCTGAATTTGTTCTCGAATTTTTTCAATTAATGATTTTAAATCAACAACAGTTTGTGCAATTTTAACGTTTTGTGCTTTACTGCCGATTGTGTTGGTTTCTCTATTCATTTCTTGAACTAAAAAGTCAAGTTTTCTTCCTACAGGTTCATCAGATTTAATAAGTTGTAAGAACTGGTTAATGTGGCTATTAAGTCTAACTGTTTCTTCATCAACTGCAACCTTATCTGCAAAAATTGCAACTTCAGTGATTAAGCGTTGTTCATCTACTGCTTTATCATTTAAAACATCTTTAATTTTATCATACAGTCTTTGTTTATAAGCATTTACCGTTTCAGTAGCATTGACTTCTACAAACTGAACTAATTTTTTTATATCTTCAATTTTTAGTGATAAATCATCATATAGTTTAGCGCCTTCTACAGAACGCATTTCTAAAAATTTATCAATAGCTTTATTTGCTGCCACAGTAACTGCGGATAAAAATTCTTTTTCATCAACCTCAACGCGTTCAATTAAAAAAACATCGTGGTTAGAAGCTACTGTTTTAACAGAAATGTCATCCTTCAATCCATATTTATCTCTTAATTCATAAAGCGCATTCAAATACTCTGATAAGTAGGTGTGGTTAAGGGTAATTTTTGTATCGCTAACTTCTGTTGAACTAACAGAAACAAAAACATCAATTTTACCGCGAGAAATTCTTTTTGCAAAAACAGGTTTAAGGGCTTCTTCCAAAAACATATATGCTCTTGGAACCCTGCAATTATATTCAAAATACTTATGGTTAACAGCCTTTAATTCAACAGAAATTGAAAGACCATTATATAATTCTTCACCGCGACCAAATCCGGTCATACTATTAATCAAAACAAAAACTTCCCTTTATAATATAATAATTTATAATATAATATCAAATTAGGCTTAAAAAGTCAAGTAAAAACGCCCGTTTTAAATCTAAAACGAGCGTTAATATCTTATTATTTTTTTACAATTTTATGGAACACTTTTTTACCTTTTTTAATAACAGCAAAACCATCAGCAAAATCAGAAACTGTTAACATGTATAAAGGATCATTAACCTTTACATCATTTAATGACACACCGCCCTGCTGTATTAAACGTCTGCCTTCACCTTTAGATGGAATTAATCCAGCCTTTAACATAGCATCTAAAATTCCAATTTTGTCATCTGTAAAGTCATCGCAAGAAAGTTCGGTTGTTGGCATATTATCGGTATTTGTTCCACTACCAAAAAGTGCTTTTGCTGCTTCTTCAGCCTTTTTAGCTTCTTCAACACCGTGAATCATATTGGTTAATTCAAATGCTAATCTTTCTTTTGCGGCGTTTAGTTCGCTACCGCTTAATTTTTCATATTCTTTAATTTCTTCTAAAGAAACGAATGTTAGCATCTTTAAGCATTTAATTACGTCGGCATCACCAACATTTCTCCAATATTGATAGAAATCATAGGGTGAAGTTTTATTAGCGTCAAGCCAAACAGCGTTGCCTGCTGTTTTACCCATTTTATTGCCTTGTGAATCGGTCAAAAGAGTTATTGTCATAGCGTGAGCATCTTTGCCTAATTTTTTTCTAATAAGTTCAGTACCGCCAAGCATATTAGACCATTGGTCGTCTCCGCCAAATTCCATATTACAACCATATTCTTTAAACAAATAATAAAAATCATATGACTGCATAATCATATAGTTAAATTCTAGAAAGCTTAGGCCTTTTTCCATTCTTTGCTTATAGCATTCTGCTCTTAACATATTATTAACAGAGAAACAAGCACCGACTTCGCGTAATAATTCAACGTAATTTAAGTTTAAAAGCCAATCAGCATTATTAATCATCATAGCTTTGCCGTCAGAAAAATCTATAAATTTTTCCATTTGTCTTTTAAAGCATTCAGCGTTATGATCAATATCTTCTTTGGTTAGCATTTTACGCATATCAGTTCTACCGGATGGGTCGCCGATCATAGTAGTACCGCCGCCAATTAATGCAATTGGTTTATTCCCTGCCATTTGAAGACGTTTCATTAACGATAAAGCCATAAAGTGACCGGCTGTTAAGCTGTCAGCTGTACAGTCAAAGCCGATATAAAAAGTAGCCTTACCTTCATTAACCATATTTTTAATTTCTTCTTCGTTTGTAACCTGTGCTATAAGGCCACGTTCTTTTAATTCGTCAAAAACTGTCATTTTT
>JAZNNZ010000160.1:0-2194 GCA_045580525.1 Acutalibacteraceae bacterium | reverse complement strand
AAGTAAATACATTTTAGTACCTTCTGCGTCTTCTTTTCTTACGTTTAGAATTTATAATAATTACATATATAACAAAAATAGCGGCAATCGAACCTAATGCGATACAAATGTACATAAATATGTCGCTCTTTAGTCCAATTAAAATATAATGCCATATAAGTAATATTACGCTTCCTTCAACGTTATCACTTGCAATAAGTTCTAGCGTACCAAGCTTTTCACCAGCATAAGAAACGTCGGCATAGCCCAGCAAATCTCCTTTTTTAACGGGAGCATTTATTTCTTCGTTTATTAATGTGATTTCAGTTTTAACGGTGGAAAGATCGGCTGCCTTTGGCAAAATTGCAGATAATCCTGTTTTGGGCACTAACGCTACGTGATCGCTTTCAAAAGAAAGGCCAACGGGTGCTTCACCAATAATGCTTGATGTTTCAAAAACAGCCTTATATTCAAAATCATTGAACATCCATTCATATAATTGTTCTGAATCGTTAAATTCATATCTAACGCGTCTGCCATTATCTATTACAGGACATTTCATTAATACAACAATATAAGAGTAACCGTTCTTTTCGGCGGTAGAAACCAAACATCTGCCGGCTTCATCTGTATAGCCGGTTTTAACGCCACTAGCATATTTATAAAAATAAACGGTAGAAGGGTCTTGTAGCATATTTGTAGTAACCAAAAGCTTTTTATCACTCATATTGGTTGCTGGCATATTATATCTTGTTGCGCTAACAACTTCTTTAAATACGTTGTATTTTAAAGCTGCTTTTGTTAATAAAACCATATCATAGGCTGTGGTATAGTGCTCTTCGTGATGAAGACCGTGTGGATTCATATAATGAGTGTTTTCCATACCAAGTTCTTGCGCTTTTTGGTTCATCATAGTAATAAATCCATCTATTGTTTTTCCGTAATGTTCAGCAATAGCCATAGCACCATCATTAGCAGAAACCATAAGCAAATAATATAACATTTGTTTTGCAGTTATTTGTTCTCCGATTTTTAATCCGCCAACGCTACTATCTGTACCCAAAAGGCTTTTAACCGCGTAATCAGATACAGTAATAATCTCATTATCTAAATCCTTTGTCATTTCAAGCATAATAAGTGCTGTCATAATTTTTGTTAAAGATGCCGGATAGCGTTTTGTATGCGCGTCCTTTTGATAAACAATATCACCCGTATCCAAACTTGCCATAATTGCGCTTTCTGCTGTAATTTGAAAAGCGGAAGGATTATATGCAAATGCCGGGGTGGCAAGACTAAATATTATTAAAAAAGTGCAAATTAAGCACAAAAAAGTTTTTTTCATACTTTTATTCTCCCGTAAAGTATTGTATAATAATATTATAACATAATATATTCAAAAATAAAAGTTATTTATTGGAGGAAATATAGGTGGTATACGTTACCGGCGATATGCATGGAGATGAGAGTCGTCTTTACGATAAAGAATGGCGCAAACTCAAACCCGGAGATATTTTAATTGTACTTGGTGATTTTGGTTTTCTATGGAACAATTCTGAGCACGAAAAACAAGCAATTAAATATTTAGGAAGCCGCAAATTTACTGTTTGCTTTTTAGATGGCACCCACGAAAATTTTGATTTAATAAAAAAGAGTAGGGTAACTTATTGGAAAGGCGGCAAGGTCCACAGAATAAGCGATAAACTTCTCCACTTAATGCGCGGTCAAATTTTCACAATAGACGGTATTAAGTTTTTCACCTTTGGCGGTGGAGAAAGTGAAGATAAAGAAGTTAAATCCGAACATAATAAGTGGTGGAGAGCAGAATTGCCAACACCCAGTGAAATGCAAATGGGTGCTCAAATATTGGATGAAGAAAACTGTGTGATAGATTATGTTTTAACACACGAGCCACCATCTCGTGTTAAAAGCGCGATGCTTCTTCGTAAAGGTCTTCCTGATCACGTAAATAAATTAAATGGCTTTTTTGAAGAGGTGGCAAACACATGCACTTTTAGACATTGGTATTTTGGTGCTATGCATGAAGACCGTATGGTTACGCCAAAGCATACCTGCGTATTTAATAAAATTTTACCAATAGATATGACTAAGATAAATAACGAATTTATTCCAATTAGTAATGCAACAGAAGACGATCTTATTGACGTAATAGAAACAGAAGAATAAAAATAGGATAGTGGTTTTAGCCACTACCCTT
>JAZNNZ010000159.1:0-2080 GCA_045580525.1 Acutalibacteraceae bacterium | reverse complement strand
AAATAAAAACAATGCCACGAATAATTCTGTAAAATAAAGTCATAATTCACCTGAAATTCAAGAATTTATATGTTTTAAAATAATATCACGAACAAGAGCAATCGACTCTTCTAAATTAATATCTGATGTATCGGCAAAAATTGAATCTTCGCTTGGTTTTAGTGGGGCAATTTCTCTATGTGAATCGTTATAATCACGTTTAATTATATCTGCCAAAACGTCATCATACACTACATTTTCGCCTTTTTCAATCAGTTCTTTATAACGACGGTCTGCGCGGGAATTTGGAGATGCAGTTAAGAATATTTTAACTTCTGCATTTGGTAAAACTACAGTAGCAATATCGCGACCATCCATAATAACCGAATTGTTTTCAGCAATTTCACGTTGCATATTAAGTAAATATGCACGAACGACAGGTAAAGCCGAACATTTAGAGGCCATCATAGACATTTCAGGTGTACGAATTTGGCTTGATACGTCAACTCCATCTAAAAATACCCTTTGTTCACCATCAATATGTTTAAATTCAACCTTAGTTGTTTTTAAAATTTCAGCTACTGATGCTTCATCATCTGCATTGTTATTGCATTTAACAAGCTTTAAACCTACAGTTCTGTATAGAGCACCTGTATCAACATAAATAAAACCAAGTTCTTTTGCAACAGCTTTGCTTATTGTGCTTTTACCACTACCTGCAGGACCGTCTATTGCCACATTTATTTTCATTCTTATTCTCCTTTATTCCCTGCATTTTTACCGGCAATAAAACCGGTAGAAAACGCTATTTGTAAATTAAAGCCCCCTGTGTATGCATCTACATCAATAACTTCACCCGCAAAGTAAAGTCCGGGAACGATTTTAGATTCCATGGTTTTGGGATTTATTTCCCCTACCTTTACGCCACCACGAGTAATTATTGCTTCATTTATAGGTCTGAATCCCGTTAAATTAACCTTGAGATTTTTAATTGTTTTTAGTAAGGTTCTACGCATTTCTTTTGTAACATCGCAGCACTTTGTATTTAAAGGTATACCGCTTAAATAAAGCAATACTTTACCCAAACTAACCGGCGCAATTTTACCAATGATGTTTTGAATTTCCTTTGTTTTGGCATCGGTAAATTCTCTAATTAATCGTTTATCTAATACTTCTTCTGATAATGCGGGTTTAAGGTCAATTAAAGCATAATAATCGTCTTTATTAAAATCTAAATGAGCAGATGCCGAAAGCACAAGCGGTCCAGAAACACCAAAATGGCAAAAAAGCATTTCACCCATTTCTTTAAAGACAAGCTTGTTTTTTGAAACATTAAAAACGTTAAAGGTTACGTTTTTAAGTGAAAGGCCAGATAGTGAAGAACACCACTCATCTTTTGCTTCAATTGGAACTAGTGACGGTAGAATATCGGTAACCTTATGACCGAGTTCTTTTGCGAATTTATAACCATCTCCGGTAGAGCCTGTTGCAGTATAACTTGCACCGCCTGTTGCAATAATTACACGATCATATTTCTCGCTATTATTGATAATCAAATTATCAGATATAGAAAATACTTCTTTATGTATAAATTTGACTCCGCTTTTTTTTGCTTTGTTAACCAATGCATCAACAATGGTTACTGCTTTATCAGAAACAGGAAAAATACGTCCGCCGCGCTCGGTTTTAAGGGCAATATTTTCTTTTTCAAAGAATTGTACTGTATCTTGACAATCGAATTCAGAAAAGGCGGAAAATAAAAATTTAGGGTTGCGGATAACAGCCTTTTGCAAAGCTTCTTTATCGGCAGAGTTTGTAACGTTACATCTACCCTTACCGGTTATCATTAATTTACGAGCCATACGCTCATTCTTTTCATAAACAACGGTTTGTGCGCCATATTCTGCAGCTGTAATTGCCGCCATAAGTCCTGAAGCGCCACCGCCAATAACCGCAACCTTTAACATAAATTTACCTACTTAAATATTTTTTAACCGTATTATGCAAACGCACCATATAAAGTGTTGCCATACGTTCAATGCAAATATCATAAAAGAAAAATACTAAATTACCCATAATTAAGAGCAATGCAATTGTATAG
>JAZNNZ010000158.1:0-2436 GCA_045580525.1 Acutalibacteraceae bacterium | reverse complement strand
GTGCAACCAACGCAATTCATGATGCATTTATAAAATAATTAAATTCTTTAAAAAACCGCTGAATATCAGCGGTTTTTCTTTTATTTTTCATTGTAAAAAAATAAAGATTATGGTATAATAACTATGAATAAATGTACGGAGGCTTTAAACATTTGGAAAAAGCAGTTCAGTTTAAAGAATTAGAACAAATCGCAGGTCTTTTTGGTAGCTTTGACAGTAACGTTAAAAAAATTGAAAAGCGCTTTAACGTTGTCATTACAAACCATAATGATGTTATTAAAATATCCGGCGAAGAAAAGGCTGTTACAAACGCTTTAAAAGCAATAGAAGCATTAAAGGAGTATCTTGTGAAGGGTGAAACGTTAAATGACCAAAATATAGGTTACGTTTTTTCACTTGTTGACGATGGTGAAGAAGACCGCGTTTCTGAAGTAACCAATAGTGATATTATTTGTTTAACCCACGTTGGTAAGCCCATTAAAGCAAAAACCTTTGGTCAAAAAAGATATTTAGAAGCAATAAATAAAAATACCGTTACCATTGGTGTAGGACCGGCAGGTACAGGTAAAACCTATTTGGCTGTTGCAATGGCGGTTAAGGCTTTTAAGGCTAAGGAAGTAAGTCGCATAATTCTTACTCGTCCCGCTGTAGAAGCAGGGGAACATCTGGGCTTTTTACCGGGAGATCTTCAAAGTAAGGTTGATCCATACTTAAGACCGCTTTACGATGCACTTTTTCAAATGCTGGGTCCTGAGCTTTTTGCAAGATGTCAGGAACGTGGCGATATTGAAGTAGCACCATTAGCGTATATGCGCGGACGTACATTGGATGATAGCTTTATAATTTTAGATGAGGCACAAAATACCACAAAAGAACAGATGAAAATGTTTTTAACACGTCTTGGTTTTAACAGCAAGGTAGTAGTGACGGGAGATATTACCCAAACAGATTTACCCGATGGTAAAAAATCAGGCTTAAAGCAGATAATATCTATTCTTAAAAATATTGAAGGCATACAAACAGTTAAACTCACAGCAAAAGACGTTGTAAGACATAGGCTTGTTCAAGAAATTATTAAAGCCTATGAACGTAGTGAACAAAAGGAGCAAAAGATTGGAAAAAATTAAGGTAAATATCAGCGATAAAAAAGAAAGTAAGCTACCATCAGGAATGCGCATTTTAATTCGTCGCGCTTGTCTTGCTGTCCTTACGCACGAAGGTTTTCCGCTTCCCGCAGAAGTAGAAGTTAGTTTTGTTACTAAAGAAGAAATAAAACAGTTAAACCACGGATTTCGCAATAAAAACGCGGTTACAGATGTTCTTTCTTTTCCGCTTGGTGAAGACGGGGTTTACGATATAAATCCTGAAAACAATATGAAGTTGCTTGGTGATATTGTTATTTGCACCGACGTTGCAAAAGAACAAGCGGTTACATATGGGCATTCTATTCAGCGTGAAATATGCTTTTTAACGGTTCATTCTATGCTTCATCTGTTAGGGTATGACCATATGGTAGAAGATGATGCAGTTATAATGCGCAATAAAGAAAAATTAATTATGACCGCGCTTGGTATAGAGAGGTAATTTATGGGTACAAAATCAGCTTTTATAGCAGTAGTAGGCAGACCAAATGTTGGTAAGTCTTCTTTTATAAATTTAGCGGTTAAACAAAAGGTTGCAATTGTTTCTTCAAAACCGCAAACCACTCGCACAAGAATTATGGGTGTATTAACCAAAAACGAAAATCAGCTCGTTTTTGTAGACACTCCGGGCTTTCATAAACCAAGAAACATTTTGGGTGAACAAATGGTTAAAGCCACAAAAACGGGACTTAGTGATGTTGACGCTGTATTGCTTGTGTGTGATGCCGCACCCGATTTTAAATTAAAAGAAATTCCCGCCGCGGAAGAAGAATTAATTAAAGAAATTGAAAGAAGAAAGCTACCCTGCATTTTAGCGCTTAATAAAATTGATAAATTAGAAGATAAATCGGCATTATTAGAGATAATTACTTTATATAAAGACCGTTATAATTTTAAAGAAATTTATCCAATATCGGTAAAAGATGCGAACGGTACTGAAGAATTAACCGAAAAGCTTTTTGAATTTTGTAGTCCATCGGTACACTTTTTCCCGGATGATACCGCAACCGACCAACCCGAAAAGGTTATGGTAGCAGAAATGATCAGAGAAAAAATTCTGCATTTATACGATAAAGAAATTCCGCACGGTACAGCGGTTGATATAGAACGTTTTTTTGAAACCGATATGCAAAATGGTGAACCTATATTAAACGTTGAAGCCACAATTTATTGCGAAAGAGAAAGCCATAAGGGAATAATTATTGGCAAAAAAGGTGCAATGCTTAAAAAGGTTGGCAGTATGTCAAGACGTGATATTGAAGAATTCTTTGGAATTCAGGTGTCATTAAAGCTT
>JAZNNZ010000157.1:0-12998 GCA_045580525.1 Acutalibacteraceae bacterium | reverse complement strand
TCCCCCTCCCTTTAACAAATAAAGCAAAAAAGCACCTGCTAAAAAGTCAGGTGCTTTTATTTATATAACCTTTAGTTCTTTTAGTTTTTGTTCTATGGTTTTTAGGGCTGATTTTAGGGTGGTTTCTGATAAAACCGCTTTTTCAAAGGGGCAAAGGTCGGTGCCGCTACGGTTTATAATGTTTGGTAACTTTTGTTCATATATAACCTGTATGCCATTTTCTTTTAAAAGGGTAACGGCCGGCTCACTAATTGTTAATGCATAAACACTTTTTACCCTTAAAGCAATATACAAAAAGGCTGTTGCCTTACCCACTACCCTATCGTACCCACAAAAGCCGCTAAAATCTTTGCCGCTTTTTAAAAATTGGTACAATGGCTTAACCCCACGTTCTACCGAAGTTACCGTTTTAAGACCGTTAGATAAAATGCAGGTATATTCTTTTTCTTTTAAGGAATTTATAAAAACTATATTTTGCATATTATTTTAGTCTTTCTGTGAAATCTTTCATCATTTCGCTTATTTTTATTCCCTGCGGACAAACCGCTTCACACGAACGACAACCAATGCAAGAAGACGGTCTTTTGTTTTTAGGCAATGCTTCTACCGCCATTGGCGCCAAAAAGCCACCTGCAAAAGCGTGGTCGTTATAAAGCTCAATAAGGTTTGGAATGTCTAATGTTAAGGGGCAATGGGGTGTGCAATAATTACAGGCGGTGCACGGAAGGGTGGTTTTTTGGGTCATTAAATCAGCAACAGAATAAAGAAGGTCCGTTTCATTTTTATTTAAGGGTTTATCTTCTTTAAAAATTTCAATATTTTCTTTTAGCTGTTCTAAGTTGGACATACCCGAAAGTGTAACGGTTACCTCATTAAATGACTGTAAATATCTGAAAGCCCACTCAACCGCATTAATATTTGGTTTTTCATTCTTTAAAATTTTGAGATACTCATCTTTTAAATTTACAAGCTTACCGCCACGCAAAGGTTCCATAACCCAAACAGGAATATTATACTCTTTAAAAAGCTCTAATTTTGCTTTGGCATTTTGCATTTTGTAGTCTAACCAATTAAGCTGAATTTGACCAAACTCCATATGTTCGCCATAGGCTTCTAAAAAGCGTTTTGTGGTATTGATATTACCGTGAACCGAAAAACCTATATGCTTAATTCTGCCCTTTTGCTTTTGCTCTAGCATATAGTCCATAATTTTATATTCGCGGTTTAAATATAAATCAATGTCGGCTTCGCAAACGTTATGAAAAAGGTAAAAATCAAAATAATCTGTGCCACATTTTTCTAGTTGCTTTTCAAAAATCTCGGCAATCTTTTCTATGTTTTCTACCATAAAACCGGGAAATTTATCGGCAAGAAAATAGCTTTCTCTTTTATATTTTTTAAGTGCCTTACCCACTGCAATTTCGGCTGTTCCGTTATGGTAACCCCAAGCAGTATCAACGTAATTTACGCCATTTTTAAAGGCATAGTCTATCATTTCTTCAACTGCTTTTTGGTCTATTGTTTTTGCTTCGTCAGATAAAGTGGGAAGCCGCATTGTGCCAATACCCAAAGCAGAGATTTTTTTGTCTTTAAAGGTTTTATAAATCATAATTATTACCCTTTTATTTATTTTTCTTTAATTTTATAATAACAAATTTAAAGATTAAAAGCAACAAAAAAGCAGGGATAGACTCCCTGCTTTTTTATTTTATCATTTCTTTTAGTTTTTCTTCGATTTTTGCTAACCAATCGCCTTCAAAAAGTTCAATCATACCTTTATCTGCGGCAGCGGCAAGTTTGGGTTCAATTGGTATTTGAGCTAACATTTCAACACCGTATTCCTTTGCAACCTCGGCGGTTTTGCTACTACCGTAAATTTCAATTTTCTTGCCGCAGTCAGGACAGGTGGCGTAGCTCATATTTTCAACAAGACCAAGCACTGGAATATTCATAAGATTTGCCATATTTATTGCTTTTCTAACTATCATTGAAACAAGTTCTTGCGGACTTGTTACAACAATAATGCCATCAACCGGCAAACTTTGGAATATAGTTAGCGGTACGTCGCCCGTGCCCGGCGGCATATCAACAAACATATAGTCCACGTCTCCCCAGATAACGTCGGTCCAGAACTGTTTAACGGTACCCGCAATAACGGGACCGCGCCAACAAACGGGGTCGGTTTCATTTTTTGTAAGTAAATTTAAAGACATTACTCTTATACCGGTTTTGGTGGTTACGGGTAGAATACCCTCTTCAATGGCATCGGCATTGGTATGCAGATTAAACATATTGGGTATGCTCGGTCCCGTAATATCGGCATCAAGTATGGCGGTGGTATAACCTAAACGGTTTGCGGTTACAGCAGAAAGCGCCGAAACCAAGCTTTTACCAACGCCGCCCTTGCCACTTACTATGCCTATAACCTTTTTAATATTTGACATTTCGTGTGGTTTTTCTATTAAATCTCTTTTGCTGCAGTTTGAACTGCAGGAAGAACAATCATGTGTGCATTCGCTCATTTTAAACACCTTTCTATTCTACAATTGCGCCTACCCCAGAAAGCACATAGCTTGGTCTGTATGGGTAATTTGCAAGATCTTCTTTACTTGTTACGCCCGAAAGCACCAGCACCGTATCAATTTCAGACTCAATACCGGAAATAATATCGGTATCCATTCTGTCCCCAATAATACAAGCTTCACTTTCGCTGCTGCAACCTAACATTTTAAGGCCTATACGCATCATAAGTGGGTTGGGTTTACCTATATAATATGCTTCTTTACCGGTTGCAATTTCAATTGGTTTTATAAGGGCGCCGGTTGCGGGTACAATGCCCTTTTCTGTGGGTCCTGTAATATCGGGGTTAGTACCAATAAGCTTTGCACCACCGCGAACAAGCAATGTTGCGTGTTCAATCATTTCATAATTTAGGCTTCTTGTTTCTCCCATAACAACGTAATCAGGACTAATATTATTCATTGTTAGCCCTGCGTCATAAAGCGCGTTTATAAGGCCGGGTTCACCAATAGCGTATACACTACCGCCTTCGCACTGACTTTTTAAAAATTTAGCGGTAGCAAGGGCAGATGTATAAAAATGCTCTTCTGCTACGTCAAGCCCCATTCGAAGTAGCTTTTGGCGAAGTTCACGGGGGCTTCTCTCACTAGAGTTGGTTAAAAATACGTAGTTTTTATTTTCTTTATGAAGCCACTCAACAAACTCTTTAACGCCGGGTAGTAATTTATCACCGTGATAAATAACACCGTCCATATCACATATAAAGCCTTTTTTATCCTTTAGCTTTTGTAAATTCATATATTTATTCCTTTCAAAAGAAAAGTTGTTTGTTATGTCACCGTTATTATACTCTTTATTTTATAACTATTCAAGTAAAAAAATAAATTGAATTATTATAAATACTATGTTATACTTTATTAGTCAAAATGGGTTAATATTGTTAATAATTATTTAATAGTTTTACAAACAAGATAACTTATAATTTTTCTAAATGTTTTTTAGGAGGCTAAAATAATGATAGAGGTTAAAAACCTTTACAAGCGTTACGGTAACAATACCGCAGTTAAGGACGTTAGCTTTTCAATTAAAAAAGGTGAAATTGTTGGCTTTTTAGGTCCTAACGGTGCGGGTAAATCTACAATTATGAATATTTTGACCGGCTACCTTTCACTAACCAGCGGTAGCGCCGCTATTGCCGGGTTCAACGTTTTGGAGCATCCGGAAGATGCAAAGCGCCATATTGGCTATCTGCCAGAGCTTCCACCGCTTTACCCCGATATGACGGTAAGAGAATATTTAGAGTTTTGCTATGATCTTAAAAAAGCAAAATTCCAAAAGAAGCCCCACATTGATGAAATTTGTCGTTTGGTGAACATTTCAAACGTTGAAAACCGCATTATTAAAAACCTTTCAAAAGGTTATCGTCAGCGTGTTGGTATTGCACAGGCTCTAATTGGCAACCCCGACGTGCTTATTTTGGACGAACCAACCGTTGGTCTTGATCCTAAACAGATTATTGAAATTCGTTCACTTATTGAAAAGCTTGGAAAACACCATACCGTTATTTTATCTTCCCACATACTTTCAGAAATTCAGGCTATTTGTAAAAGAATTATCATTATTAATCGCGGTGAGATTGTTGCCGACGATTTGGCTGAAAACCTATCTAAAAATATGTCTACAGACCACGCCATTACCCTACGCGTTCAAGGACCCGAAGCGGCGGTTACATCACTGCTTACCAGCATAAAGGATGTTGAAAGCGTTACAAGCTTAGGCATTATGGAATCGGGTAGTGTGGACTATCTTGTTGAACCTAAGGGTGATTGCGACGTAAGACGCGCCATTTTTGAAAGACTTAGCGAAAGAAAATGGCCAATTTTAGAATTAAGCAGTAAGCAACTAACCTTAGAGCAGATATTCTTAAGATTAACCGAAGGCGTAACGGTTAAACCGCAAGAAGAAAAAACCGCTAAAAAGGTAAGCGCAAAAACCAAAAAGGCGGCAATGGACGCAGTATTTTCAGAGGAGGAACAATAAATGAGAGCTATATATAAAAGAGAGCTAAGAGCATATTTTACTTCTCCTTTGGGTTACGTTATTTTAGGCATTATGCTTTTCTTTTTAGGAAACAGCTTTTCTATGCTGATGAGTGCCGACTACGGTAATATTTCTTACCTATTTTATCACGTAAACACCTATACAATGCTTATTCCCCCGCTTATTACCATGCGTTTGTTTTCTGAAGAAAGAAAGCAAAAATCTGACCAATTACTGTTTACCGCTCCCGTAAGCATTACAAGAATTGTGCTTGGCAAATATTTAGCGGCCTTTACGTTGTTTGGTCTTTGCTTTGCAATAACACTGATTTTTGAAATTATTTTTGCTTCTCTTACAGAAGTTAACCTGCTTATGTATTTAAGCTCACTGCTTGGCACTGCTTTAATGGGATTAAGTCTGCTTGCCATTGGCACATTTATTTCATCTATTACCGAAAGTCAGATTATTGCCGCAATACTTGGCATAATTTCTTCACTTGGTATTATGATGCTTGATTATCTTGGTTCGCTTTTCAGCAGTACCTTTATATCTGCAATATTCACCTACCTATCTTTTTCAACAAGATACAACGCCTTTAATTCAGGTGTTATTGATTTTTCAAACGTTATATACTTTTTAAGTGTCAGCGCATTGTTTATATTCTTGACAATCCGCGTACACGAGAAAAAACGTTGGGCATAGAAAGGAGAAAAAATAATGAATAACAAAAACGAAAAAGAATTATTAAATTCTCTTGAGCCCGAAGTTAGCACAGAAGAAACCGCACCTACCGTTAAGACCACAAAAAGCGGTAAAATTAAAAGCGCATATGCCGCTAAAAAAGGTGCTTTTTCTGCTGCATTAATTGCAATTTTTTGTATTGGTCTTGTTTTAATAAACCTTTTATCGGTTGTAATTGCGCAAAAGCTTCCTACAACTATTGACGTTACAGATAACCGCTCTTTTAAATTATCTGAAGATAATATTAATTACGTAAAACAGTTTAATGATATTGATAATATTAGCAATATTGAAATTATTCTTTGTGCTACAAAAGCGGGTTATACGGGTAGTGAAATTGTAAACTACGTTTATAACAACTACGGTATTACCGAAAACAATTCTCCTGATAACTACTTTAACCAAACTGTAAGACTAATTGAAGAATATCCTAAATACTGCTCAAAAATTAAGGTTTCTTATGTTGATCCACAGGAACCCAGCTTTGAGCTGCTTGAAAGCGAAACCGACATTGAAATAAGCTATGGTGACGTGCTGGTTCGCGCGACAAAAAAGGATGGCACTATAAAGAGTGCTTTATTAGATATTTTAGACTTATATGAAGTACAAATGGTTCAAGATGCCAACTACTACTATTATGGTACAGAAAGCTATCAAATAACCATTTCTAACGTTGAAAACGCAGTATCGGGCGCACTAAACAAAATTGCTATGGGGGTTAACAAAAAGGCGGCGTTATTAACAAAAAGCTGTAACGTTGATGCAATTGCTCCTTTAAACACAAATCTTGAAAGCTATGACTACACAGTTGAAAAGCTTGACGGTAACGTTACTTATGAAACCTTACAGGGTTATGACGCAGTTATTATTTGTGCTCCTACCAACGATTTTGACACTAACACCCTAAAAACTCTTGATGCATTTTTAGAAAACGATGGAAAAATGGGTACGGCTTTAATTTATATTGCAAGTCAGTCATCCCCCGCTATTCCAAATTTAAATTTATTTTTAAACGACTGGGGCTTTAAAACTACCGACGGTATTTTATATGAAACCAGTAGCAATAACTACTATTCTGCCCCCACAACCATTTATCAAACACCCAGCGAAGATGAGTTTGCACTAGATTTTGAAACCACCGAAAAGCTATTTATTTCATCTTCTAATACACCGTTAGAAATCACCTTTGCTTCTAAAGGTTCAAAAGTCACCCATACCCTTTTACAAACCATGGAAACCGCAATTATTGCCCCCGAAGGCACCAGCGGAAACTATACCGCACCAAGCGATACCGTTAAAAAGGCATATCCTACGGTTGTAATGACTGTTGATACCAGATACGACAGCGAAGATAATGAAATTATGAGTGCTGTAATTGGTATTTCAAGCACAGACCTGGTTGCTTCTACCTGGACACAGTATACCGACGTTGGCAATATTGATTTTGTTACTCAGATGATCAATAAAGCGGTTGGTCGTGAAAACAGCCTTTACATTATGCCAAAAGGCACCACCATTACCGGTATTGCAACACCTGCAAGTGCCGCGGTAAAATCGGTGCTTATGTGGATATTTATGATTATTCTACCGGTTGTAACTATTGTTGGAGGAATCTTAATATGGATGAGAAGAATCAAGAAGTAACGGTAGAAGAATCAACCATATTTACTTCTTCTGATACTACCGAAACTAAAAAACCTAAAAAAACAATTTCACCCATTAAAATTATAATAATTTTACTTGCCGCTGTTTTGGTGTTAGGCGGTGCACTTGCCGCTATTATTCTTTTAGATAAAGATGATACTACCGACTCCGAAAGTTATAACGCTACAACCATTTTAATATGCGATAACGAAACTATTGATATTGAAAAAATTGATATTACCAATAATAACGGTAGTTTTGAATTTAAAGCGGCTGTGGTTAAAACAGACGAAGGTGAGCAAAATACATTTTTACTTTCAGGCTTTGACAGTGAGCTGATTGCCGATTCTTATTTAACAAGCATTGCCGATAAGGCCGCAATAATGGAAGCATTAAGAGAAATGAACGGTAGTGGTGATTATGGCTTAAGTAAACCCTTAGCCACCGTAAAGGTTACCGGCAGAAACGGTCTTAAAGACTATGGTTTTACCATTGGCGAAAAATCTCCCGATGGCACCGGCTATTATGTTAAAAAAGATAATGACAGTAAAATTTATTTAATTGCTTCTTCTGTTGCAGAAATGTTTTTATGTTCCCCTGAAGACCTTACCAACAACTCTCTTATTTTACCGCCTAACGAAGATACCGTTAGCGCAGAATATTTAAAAGACGGTGTGCTTGGGTTTGTTGATAAAATTATAATTAAGGGTGCACAGTACGATAGCCCAATAACTATTGTTCATACAGATAACGATATGGCTGAGTATAAAATCACTTCACCCGTTAACCGTTATGCAGAGCTTAGCGCAATAAACGGTTATACCGAGCTTATTACAAGCGGCATTACCGCGCAGGGTTGCTATAAGCTTAACCCAACCAACGCCGATTATGAACGCCTTGGCCTTACAAGACCGGATGCCTTAATTGAAGTAAGCTATGATAAAACTGCCGTAAAAATTATTGCTAAAAAACAGGATGACGGTAACTATGCTGTAATTGTTGATAATAAAAAAGCCATTTATAAGGTTTCAAGTCAAGCGCTGAATGCACTTAGCTATAGTTTAGAAGATTTATTAAACCAGTATGTATTTTTAGAAAACGTAGAAGACTTTAAAAATATAACCTTTAACGATGGTGTAAAGGATTATTCGTTTGATATTTCTTATAACAAAGATAAAAACGTTACCACCGAAACCTATAACGGTAAAACGGTTGACGACGATCTGTTTAGAACCTATTTTGACTACTACACCTATTTAAAACCGGAAATGCAAAGTAGTTATAATGGTGGCAAAACAGAATTTACCGCTACCTTTAATTTTAAAGATTCCCAAAAGGGTAAAATTGTAGTGGGCTTTTCACAACACAACGACCGCCAATATCTTGTAACAATTGACGGACATAATCAGGGCATTATCTCTTACACCTATTTTGATTGTATTAAAAACTATCTGCAAAACGTTATAAACAACAAAGGTATGCCCGATCCATCATAAAACAAAAGAAGGTTCAAACGAACCTTCTTTTTTATATTGCAGGAAATCCCCCGCCCTTATTAAATTTTTCGCGTTAGAACACAGAACCGTTTTCTGTGTTTTATGAACTCTGCTTTAGCATTTTTTAAGCGTAAAAGATAGTAAAGTATCTTTTTCATTTTATTCCAACCAAGGTAACTTATCGTCCTTATGAAGAATGGAAACTATATGGTCGTCATCGTTTATTACTTGGGTATAATCAGAAGTAATACGGGCAAAAATAGTAGTATCAATTAAGATTTCTTTATCTAAAACACAATAAAAATCAGGTATTTCCTCTAACTCTTCTTCCACAAAAAGATTAATTGATGGGTTGGAATTTTCATATAAAATTAAATTTTGCAAGTCCAGTGTGTATGAAATATCAAAAATATCTATTTTTGCCACTTTGGAGGTTTCCCATTTTACTGTAGCACCCATATCTTTCATTGTTGAAACAAAAGGAATAAATTCATAACCTTCATTTTCTGACAACTCGATATATCCAATATATCCGCTAGCTTCTTGGCCGAATACTGTATATTTATATTTTTTATACGTTCCCACAGTATGCTCATATCTATCGCTAGTAACGTTTTGGATAGAAATGGTTGAGCTTATGGAGCTGACGCTTGCAAACGGTTCTTTTGTATCGCAACCACATACAAGAACTACAAAAATCAATATAATAAATATCAAACTACGCAAAATTCATTTTCCTTTCTAACGCAATGCTACAAAGCGGTTCAATTCATATCTGTTCTGTTTATCACCATAACACGTACCAATAAACTCGGAGAGTGTTTGACTCCCGCTTTTTTCCCACGGATTATTTACATACACTAAACCTTTACCAATATCAACACCAGTCAACACCACCGCATGACCTCCGGGAACACAGGGGACGGTTCTCTGTGTTTTCCTTTTTACCGCAAGTTTCAGAAACAACAGAAGTTTTAGCCCAAATATCTCCAATTCGTTTGTTATCTATTATTAACAAGAAAACTTCTATGGGCAACAAAGCCATAATTGAGATGTTTCTTTTTATAACATCACTAATCATAAGTTTTGTTCCATCTGTTTTTTCAATTTTAAGTTTAAAGATTCGTTTTCCCAAGCTTTGTTTTTTTAGTGCAAAATCTTTAATGAGCAAAAACAAAAGAAAAGTTGTTAGATACAGCGTTATGGAAAATGGTGTAATGTTGAATTTGCCCAATGTAAAAATGCCAACAAGAGCAGACGATAAAAAACAAATAGTGTAAAAGTCAATTATTGCAGCAAATACCCTTTTGATTTTATCACTCATTTGGTATCACCTCGATTACTTCTAAGGAACACAGGAGACTGTTCTCTGTGTTTTCCGGGATAATCCCAAGCCCTTAAAGGTTTCAGGAATATTCCTGACAAGTCTGCGTTTGGGTGACCAAACGCGATGCTTGCTAGCATGTCGGACTCTATTCGGATAACCAATCTAGCAAATTTTTATATCCTTCTTCAAAATCCAGCATATTTTCTCCACTTATTGATATAGCGACTATAGGCATTACATATCCATCTCCAAAATACTTTGGTGCAGTGACAAAGGTTATTTGTTCGCCTATTTTAAGCTTATCATCAATTCTGTTGGCTTTGACTATCTCTAAATTTTCTCCGACAATTTTAAAACACGTATCATCGAGAACTGAAGACAATTCAGAAAAGTCAATATACAACGCCGTGGCTTCTTCATTGTACTTTATGCTCGACACGGTTCCGGTCACACTTATATAGTTTTCTTTTTGCGAATAATACTCAATTGTTCCAGACGAATTACAAGAACAAAGTAAAACGCATATAGTCGTAATTAACATGATTAATTTTAGTGAAGAATTTCTTTTCATATGTACCTCTGCAGCGAACACATGGGACGGTTCTCTGTGTTTGCGTTTTTTGTTTAAAATACAAACAAAAAAGCGCACAAGCGTTTTGCTTATGCGCGACCGTTGGATAAAATTAATTTGCTTTGTTTTTTGTACAAAGGTGGCTCACGCATAAGAATTCCTTTTACTAAAATCAAAAGAATTTTCATGACATTGCACCTCCCTTGGGGTTCTACTGTATTTTTACCATATTTTAGGAATATTGTCAATAGTTTGGATAATAAATAAATTACGGTTTTATACTTGTTTTTAGTTATTAATTATGTTATTATTTATTTAGCTTTTTAAAATAATATTAGGAGTTATTATTATGAAAAAGACCTTAGCGATTATTTTATCTGTTGTTCTTATTATTGCGCTTATTCCAACAACCATTGCAGACACCTTTTCTACAAGTGGTGTATTTAAATACACCGTAACCGATAATGAAGCAACCATTGTTGGTTATACCGAAGGCCTAACTGCAGAAATAACCATACCTGAAAAAATTGAAACCTACCCTGTTGTTGCCATTGACAGCTATGCTTTTTACGGGGCCGAAGGATTAACAAAAATTACAATTCCTTCTTGTGTTAAAACCATTGGCGAAGCCGCCTTTGCAGATTCATTTATTGAAGAAATTGTTTTAAATGAAGGTCTTTTAACAATTAGCGAATTTGCTTTTGGATACACTCCGCTTAAAACCGTTACTATACCTGAAAGTGTTACCACTTTAGGCGATGCAGTATTTTTTAACTGCGTAGAACTTACAAGCGTAAAGCTTCCTTCTACACTTACAGAAATTCCTGAAGATTCATTCTGTTTTTGTTCTTCTTTAACAGAAATTGAAATTCCAAGCACCGTTACTAAAATTGGTAATTATGCATTTGGTGCAACCGCAATAACCGAAATTAAATTACCAAGCGGTGTAACCGGTATTGGTAAATACGCATTTTACGATAGTGGATTAAAAACCATCTTTTTACCCAAAAAGGTAACCGAAATTGCAGAATATGCTTTTCAATATTCACAGGTTGATACCGTTTGGTATACCGGCAGCGAAACCGAAAAAGCCGCTATTGTAATTTCTGAAAATAACGCAGAGTTACTTGCCGCTACCTGGCATTTTAACACCTGCGAAAACGAACACACCTACACAAACGTTTGCGACAGCACCTGTAACAACTGTGACTGGCAAAGAACGGTTGAAGGGCACAAATATTCTAACGCATGTGACAGCACCTGTAACAACTGCGGAGAAGAAAGAATTCCTTCCGACCACGTTTATGATAACTCTTGTGACGCAGAAT
The DNA here is from genome assembly GCA_045580525.1 of Acutalibacteraceae bacterium. Classification (GTDB taxonomy): domain Bacteria; phylum Bacillota; class Clostridia; order Oscillospirales; family Acutalibacteraceae; genus UMGS1279. Next base: position 1,331 of record JAZNNZ010000157.1, on the reverse strand, counting down.
GTAATGTTTGTGGAGAGAGTAGACCAATTACACATACCTACACCAATAATTGCGATGCAATTTGTAATATATGCGGATTTGAGAGAGTACCTTCTGACCACGAATATGATAACACCTGTGACACTACTTGTAACGAATGTGGTGAAGTAAGACCAATTGAACACACCTACTCAAACGACTGTGATACAGAATGTAACATTTGCGGACACATCAGAGAAGTTGGCGACCACGTTTACGATAACTCCTGTGACACTACCTGTAACGAATGTGGCGAAGTAAGACCAATTGAACACACCTACTCAAACAATTGCGATACAGAATGTAACGTTTGCGGACATATAAGAGAAGTTGGCGACCACGTTTACGATAACTCCTGTGACACCACTTGTAACGAATGTGGCGAAGTAAGACCAATTGAACACACTTACTCAAACAATTGTGATACAGAATGTAATGTTTGCGGACACATCAGAGAGGTTGGCGACCACGAATATGATAACTCTTGCGACTCTACTTGTAATGAGTGCGGAGAGATTAGACCAATTACACACACCTATGATGATATTTACGATTTAGAGTGTAATGTTTGTTCTCACACAAGAAGCGTTGCAAGTATTGCAGTTACTATGCTACCCACCAAAATTACATACTTTAAGGGTGAAAGCTTAGACACCACAGGTTTACAGATAACCGCAACATTAAGTGACGGAACTACCGGCGTTGTTAGCGGCTACACAGTAAGTGAAATTACCAGCGAAATTGCAAAACAAACCGTTACGGTTACCTATTTAGGCGCAACCACAACCTTTATGGTAGACGTTGTTGATTATTTGGCGGGTGACATTAACAACGATGGCAATGTAACCATTAAAGATATAACAACCTTAAAAAGATATTTGGCAGACTGGGACGTTACCGTAATTTTACCGGCTTGTGACGTTAACAAAGACGGCAAAATCAGTATTAAAGACATTACTCATCTTGCAAGATATCTGGCAGACTGGGACGGCATTTCAATTTAACAAACATAAAAGCAGAGAAGTTTTTCTTCTCTGCTTATTTTTTATGTATATTAAATTATATTAATATATTGATATTTAATTTAAAAGTTAGTATAATAGATAATGGATAAAAATCTGTTAAGGAGAACTGACTTATGGATTGCAAAAGATTTTTTAGTTCTGTTAAAAATAAAAGAATAGCTATTTGCGGCATTGGCATCAGCAACACCCCATTAGCTTTAAAATTTTTAGAAGAGGGCGCCACCGTTTTTGCTTGCGACAGACGTTCCCGTGAGGCTATTGGTGAGCTTGCCGACCGTTTGGAAAAGG
>JAZNNZ010000156.1:0-2133 GCA_045580525.1 Acutalibacteraceae bacterium | reverse complement strand
ATAGTGGCCCGGAACCGGCCAACCAAACACACCGTTAAATACAACGCTTTGGTTACCATTGGTTTGCATACCTTCATTAATTTCAGCAGCAAGACGATTTATTTCGTTTTCAATCTTTTTATTATCTCTTTCTAAAGCGTTTTTATCTTGACTTAATTCATAGATAACCGCATTTACCGCAGCCTTTTTTTCATCTAAAGCGGCCTTCTTTTCGTCTAAAACAGCCTTTGCTTCATCTTGTTCTTTAATGGCGGCTTCAATATCTGCAAAAGAAGATTCAATAATTACAATTGCTTCGTTAATTTCATTAATAACCGCTTCATCTTTAGCAGAAATACTTTTTGCAAGACCACGGCTGGTTAAAAATTCAGAAAAGTTTTCACTGCCTAAAAGTAAAAGCAAATCACTATTGGTACTACCACTCATATAAATAGCACGAATGCGCTGCTTTAAAAGAGTTTTTGTATCTTCGATAGTTTTTTCCTTATCGGCAATTTCTGCCTTGCTACTTGCAATTTTATTATTTAGCTCATTAATTTTGTTTTGAAACACATTAATTTGTGATTGCAAATTGTTAATTTGAGCAACATAATTATTTTTAATTTTTTCTTGTGCATTAACCTGACCTTGTAGCACTGCAATTTCTTTTTCAAGTTCTGCAGACTCTGCTTCAAGATCTCTAATGTCTTCTTTAATTTCTTCTTTACTTGCAGCAGTAACCGGCATAAATGCAAATACGCCACAAGCAATGCTTAAAGATAGAATTAAGGCTAAAATTCTTTTCATTATAAAACTCCTAAGTTATTGTAAATATGGTAGTGGATCGGTATGAGATCCATCTAAACGAACTTCTAAATGCAGATGATTTCCTGTGGAAGAACCGGTTGTACCAACATAACCTATTGTTTGACCTTTAACAACATATTGGCCGCTTGTAACCGCAACAGAGCGCATATGCGCATAATGAGTTGTAAGCAGTTGACCATTTGAATTGTTACCGTGGTTTAAAACAACGTAGTTACCGTAGCCCCACTCATTAAAGCCTGCAAAGGTTACTTTACCGCTGGCACATGCAACTATTGGTTTACCGCCAATACCATAACCCGAAATATCTAACCCTTTATGAAACTCATTACTTGATTTATCAAAGGGATCTTTACGATTACCATAATAAGATGTTATGTAATAAAAACCAGGGGTTGGCCAAGCAAATGTTCCGCCACTGTAAAGCGGATTATCATCACCTTTTTCACCGGCGATAATATTTGCAATTAATCTTTCAAACTCAGCCTTTGCATCTTCAACTCTTTCAAGTTCAGCTTGTAAATCATCGCTTTTATTTTTAAGAGAAGAAATTTGATAATTTAATTCTGCTTCTTTTTCAGCAAGAACGGCATACTTTGATGATAATGTTTTTTTTATGGTTAACATTTCACTTTTTTGTTTATCAATATCTTGTTGTTTAAGTTCAATTTCTTCAATGTGAGCATTAATTTCGTTTATAATAGCTTCATCATAAACAGAAATGCGTTTTGCCAAAGCTTCTGAACTTATATAGTTAGAGAAACCGCCATCGCCCAAAACAATTGAAAGTTCACCCTTACCAAGCATTAAAATTGAGCGTACGCGCTGTTTTAAAAGACGCTTGGTACTTGTAATTTCTTCTTCACTTTTAGCTATATCATCTTCTATAGCTTTTATTTCGTTTTCATATTTTTTAATTGAATTTTCACAAGCATCTATTTGCGCTTGTAAATTATCAATTTGTTTTTGATATTCTCTTTTTAAAGCGGAAGCGTTGTTAATGTCGCCCTTTAAGGAATTGATATTATTGTTAATTCTGTTAGCATCGGCTTGAAGGTTTGCAAGTTGCTGATTAAGCTCACTTAAGCTTGTTTCTGCATTAACAGAAACAGAGCTAAACAATATGCATACCGATAGCACAAAAGAAAGAACAAATGTCAATTTCTTATTAAAGCGCACGGAATTCACTTCCCTCTTTCTTTAAGTATTTATTTAGAATTATTAAACTACCAACAATACCTGCACACACACCTAAAGCTAGGAAAATTAAAAGTATTGCCAATGCTTGTTCTCTAAAGGGTACTAAGCTATTAGCTTCTAAAGCGTCTT
>JAZNNZ010000155.1:0-1853 GCA_045580525.1 Acutalibacteraceae bacterium | reverse complement strand
TACAAATGATGAAATTATTGAAAGATTAAATAATAGAAGGAACATTCAAATTATGTGTAAAGCAAGCGAAATTGGCAAGATTGTTGTAAATAAATGCTTAGACAAGAAATTAGATATTAATACACAAAAGCTTCAAAAACTTTTAGTATTAATTCAAGTAGAAAGCATTGAACAAAGTGGCTTCCCAATGTTTGCGGAAGATATTAGAATTTGGGACTGTGGCGTTGCCATCAAAGAAGTAGACGAAGATTTTAGAGCCAATGGAATTAAGTTCACAAAACATCTACAACCAAATGTTGTTTTATTGGATTCTGAAATTAGATATATAGATACAATTATTGAAAAACACGGTCATTTATCCGCCCTTGAATTAAATAATTTACCTATCAATAGTAAAGTTGTGAGTCTTGGAGAAAAAAGAGAAGGAGATACTATTCCGCATGTTTCGCCCGAAAAATTAATGGAGGCATTTGCGAAATAGTATGAGTATAGAAGAACTTATAAAAGCAATTAACAATACTCCTGCCGATGATTCTAAACTTGAAGTATTGTTTAAGTCATGTTTGAAAGAAAAAGTTTTTGAATCAACAATTGATAATGATAATATAAAAAAAGCTATTACCCAGTTAGAAGATTCTAAAAAAACAGCTTTTGGCAATAAACTTCTTATATTGGAAAAAATTTGCGAAAAGAAAGTTGATGTAGCTAAAGAGTTTGACGCAAGTGATTATGTTAATAACACACTCCGCACAAAAGAAGTATTTGATATTCTTATCGAACTTTATAATGATGCTATGGCAGAGGAGGCTGAATTATTAGCCAAATCTAAAAATGCTGATATTGTAGAACTTGGCGATGTGTCACGCACTAATTCAAGTATTAGTAATATTAAAAATGATCTTAATAAAATTACCGAACAAATCAAAAAGCAAGAAAAAGAAATCAAAGAACAAACAAAACAATTTGATTCTAAGGTGTTCCAGGTACTATTGAACACAGTTACAATACTCGGTATATTTGTTGCAATTTCTTTTACTGGTTTTGGTGCATTCAATATTTTCAATAATATTGACGTCACGACTTGGATGCAAAACGCAGAATCGTTTATAAAGAATACGTTTATTTTAATGTTAACTTCTTTTTTGGCTTATAACTTATTATTATTGCTTGTTTATTTCATTTATAAACTTTCTCGTCCAATCATATACAACAATTCTAAAAAAACAGATGAAAGCGCACTTAATGAGTTGCAAGCAAACAATAGATTTTTTACTTATGTAAATTTTGAGCCTTTTTTATGGATTGACGGTATACTATTGGCTATAGTTTTAACTTTATTTTTTGTAAGCATTTTCTGTTTTAAATAATAATTAAAGGATAGCACATTTGTGCTATCCTTTTTTATTAAAAATTTTAGACGTTGATTGTCTAAAATTGACAGAATATTCTGATTATGGTAAAATAGTATAAACCATTTTTAGTATTGGTTTATGTGTGAAAAATTCACTTAAATATCATTTTTATTGAGGACAAGTATGAATAATAAAGTTTCAACCGGTTTACAAACACCACAATGCGATACAGAAACAGATTTAAGCTTTAAAATAGAAAAAGCAACTGAAACACTTGATCGCAACATTGGATTTATAACAAGTTGCGATAATAAAACTTCCATTATACTAACTGCCATTGGTGTTTTAGCTTCAATTTTCTTCACAAACTATGATATTTCTCTTGCTTTTACATATTTTAAAAATCTTATTATGTTTATAAATTTCGCAAATTTTGTGAGGTTGCTAATATATAGCATAGGTATTGTTGCTTTTTTGTACGGACTTTATTGCTTAATTGCA
>JAZNNZ010000154.1:0-1576 GCA_045580525.1 Acutalibacteraceae bacterium | reverse complement strand
CTAATGAAAGTGTTGGCGAATTAAACTTCTTTTCAGCTCTTTTAATTCTTATAAACTGTATTTTGTTGCCATAGTGTAATATTTTTTATTTTTTATACAATTTATAGTTGAAAAATTATTGATTATATTGTAAAATATATATAAATAAACAAAGGGATGATACTATTGGCACTTACTCTTAATGATAAATACACAAAAAATTTCTTAGCAGAAAATGATTTAGTAGGTCTTAACGCACAAGTTAAGGCCGCTCATGATATGCTTCATAATAAATCTGGTCTTGGGAACGACTTTCTTGGTTGGTTGTCGCTCCCTTTTTCGTACGATAAAGAAGAATTTGAAAGAATAAAAAAAGCAGCTAATAAAATTAAAAGTGATAGCAATATTTTAATTGTTATTGGTATCGGCGGTTCTTATTTGGGCGCTCGTGCTGCTATTGAATTTTTAAAATCAAACAACTATAATGATCTTACAAATGGTACAAAAATTTATTTTACAGGTAATTCTATCAGTGGTTCTGCGTTAAGTGAACTTTTACAAATTTGCGAAGGCAAAGAAGTTTCTGTAAACGTTATTTCGAAATCAGGAACTACTACCGAACCGGCAATTGCATTTAGAGTATTTAAAGAGTATATGGAACAACGTTACGGAAAAGCAGAAGCCGCAAAACGTATTTATTGTACTACTGACAAAGCAAGAGGCACACTAAAACAACTTGCAGATTCAGAGGGTTATGAAACCTTTGTTATTCCCGATGATGTAGGCGGCAGATTTTCGGTATTAACAGCAGTTGGTCTTTTACCAATAGCTGTATCCAGCGCTGATATTGATGCATTTATGCATGGCGCTCAACTTGCCGCAAAAGAATATGAAGATTGTAATTTAGAAAACAATGACTGTTATAAGTATGCAGCTTTAAGAAATGCATTTTATAGACGCGGATACACAACCGAATTGTTAGCTTGCTATGAGCCACGCTTTACACTTATGAACGAGTGGTATAAGCAATTGTACGGCGAAAGTGAAGGTAAAGACAATAAAGGCCTATTCCCTGCTTCTGTTATTTTCTCTACTGATTTGCACTCTATGGGACAATATATTCAAGACGGTAGAAGAATGTTGTTTGAAACCGTAGTAAACTTAAAAGATTGCGGTGACGATATTGTTATTAAAGAAAATGAAGATAATGGTGACGGATTAAACTTCTTGGCCGGCAAAACAATGTCTTATGTAAATGAAAAAGCATTTTTAGGAACAGTTTTAGCACATACAGACGGAAAGGTTCCAAACATCATCATTAATCTTGATAAAACCGATGAAGAACATTTAGGACGTTTAGTTTATTTCTTCGAAAAAGCTTGTGGCATTTCTGGTTATTTGCTTGGCGTTAATCCATTTGATCAACCAGGTGTTGAAAGCTACAAGAAAAACATGTTTGCACTACTAGGTAAACCCGGTTACGAAGACATGAAAGAAGAACTTGAAAATAAATTAAAATAATCACAGCATTTCCCGCTTTATGCGGTTAATAATAAAAAGGAGTGACCAATATGATTAAACTTATTATCGGAAACAA
>JAZNNZ010000153.1:0-6805 GCA_045580525.1 Acutalibacteraceae bacterium | reverse complement strand
GTTCCAACTATTTCTTACGTTGTAAGATTACTTGTAACCTTTATTTGTTACACAGGAATGTCGGGTATTGATTCCAATATTTACGAAATTGTTAATTTGTGCATATCTTTAGCATTTTTACATTTTAGCAGTAAAATTTTATGCGACGTTTATACTAACAGAACAAGAAATTTTACTAAGGTTTGTGCTTATCTTTCAATATTAACAACCTCTATGTGTTCAATTGCACAAATGATTTTTATAATTATAAATCATTCAGGTGTGCATTCGGCGGTTGATTCTATAATTACAAATCTGTTTTTTATGTTATACGTTATTGCATTTTTAGTTTCTAAAAAGCAGGTTGAAACTAAAAAAGAACATCCCGAATTTGAAATTTTTTCTATAAATAAAGAGTAATAAAACAGCCGCAGCTTAAAGTTTTGTGCTATTATAAACACAACACCAACGCCGCGGCTATTATTATATAATTAAATATTATATATTATAATAAAGTTACATATTAATAAAAAAACACCACATCTTTCGATGTGGTGTTTTGTATTATTTTGTTCTGGCTGTGTAAACACAAACCGATCCGGCAGGAATTACGTCGTAAAGTTTATCTTTTACGTTTTTAAATACGCGATCCGGATCTGCTAAGTGAGCAGCCGTTGAAGTACGAGGCTCAGCGGCTTCGTAAACGTGACGGTAAAGTGTTTGGTTAATTGCTTTATCTAAATTAACGTGAACTTCTACGTCAACAACGTCAGCGTTACAAACAACAATTGTCCAATCGCCACTTGCATTGTCTTTTAATGCATTCATATAAACAAAGCTATATAAATCCATTACGTCGCCACCTGCAGTACCTACAGGATAAACCGTAGCGGCATCGCTATTCATATATTTAGTCCAAATACCGGTTGCATAGTACTGTGGTTTTGGAATACTTGAAACGAATAGTGAAGGATGCATACCAACAACGTGGATACCACCGTTAAACTCATTGTTTGTTGCAACCGAGTCAACCCATAATTGGTCGTATAACTGCCACCATGAAGTATTTTGAACGTTATATTGCATACCTACAAGTAGAGATACGCAAGAGTTCAGACCGTTCCATACGCTTGGCTGACCGTTACCGGCGTTATCGGAGTTTGCTTGGAATTCATCATTCCAATAGTTACGGTTTAATTCATCGTATTTTTTCATTCTGTTATGGAATGTTGAATAGGTAAAGTCTGCATCTTCTGCGAAGGTATCGGTTTGGGTATCTTTAGGAGCATGAGGATAGTTATGACCTGAAATTACTTCGTATAAATCAGGGTGATACTTTAACATATACTCATTTAAAGTACCTGTATGGCCACCACCTTGGTTTGGTCCCATAATTAGAACGTCATTGGTTTGGCCGCCTTTTCTGAATGCATACTTATAACCTGTAACACAGTTTGCAAGTTCTGCTGCAGAAGGACCTTCTTTACCGGATTCCAGAGCGCCCTGTGATGAAGGTTCAACGAAGGTTAAAACATATTTAATGTTGTTTAAACCACGTTTGCGACATTCCATAATTGCTTGACGAGCCCACTCACCTAAGCGAAGGCCTATTTTTCTGATACGAATTTGATCTTCATCTAAACCATCAAAATAGCCTGCGGGAACGTTTAATTCACCATATAGGTTATCAACGCCGGGCTCTGCGCCGTAGATATATTTACATTCGTTAATACCGTAAATATAGTTGTAACCAACAATAATACCATTTTCTTTTTTAGCTTTAATTGGTGTATCAAAGTGCCAACCGGTTGTTAAAACAATATCTATATCTCTATCTTGAAGCTCTTTAGCGTAACGGTAGAAAGCTTGCATTCTTTCGCTTTCCCAGTTATAGCACTTATTAACAGAGTCCCAAATCCAGTGAGATTTAAACATTGTTCTGGCAAACTTAATGTTATAGTCCTTTAAGCGGTCTAATTCAAGTGTTGCCATTTCTTCGGTATACTGTCTGCCATATTTATCAGGCATATAGGTTGAACAGTGATAAACTGTTGAAGAAGCACCCATAAAGTCGGTTTGAATAGGAGCTTTGGAGTTTTGGATTTTAACTTCTTCTACTGTAAGGAAGCTATCGTCCCATTCCTCATCGTCCCATTCCTCATCTTCCCAGGGTTCTTCATACCAATCATCCGATGGATTGTCAACCGGGTTATCAGGAGCTGGTCCTGTGCCACAGAAAGCGAGGCACAGGATTAGCACGAGGCAAAGTATTATGGCTGTTGCCGAAATTAAAATTGCAATTAATGCTTTTTTCTTGTTCTTTGGTTTTTGTTCAGTAGCTACTGCTTCTGCGGTTTCTGCTACTGTTTCAGGAACATTGTTTAAATTGTTGTTATCCATATTACTTTACCTCCTTTTTTTTATTTTTTACAATTAAGTAGGCTACTACTGCAAGACCTGCTAACATACTAATTGCAAGAACGATTACGTTTATTACGGGGTTTTCTGTGTAGGTTGGGTTGTAAATTACCACATCAGCAGAAGCTTCGTATGGATCTTTATCGCGGCCAACCTTTAAGTCACCATCGTAATAAGGTTGATCACCTATACCACCGTTAATAATAACGTTTGACATATCACTATAATCATATGGTTTGTAATCATAGTAGTCGTTAGGATCATAGGTGTACTTAAACTTAATTGGGAATACCATAATGTTATCAACATCAATTGCACCGTTTCTAGTATCAATAACTATCGATAATTTACCGTTTGAAGGTGTTACGAACTTCATACCGTAACGTTCCCATTCTCCTTCACCTGTGTAGGTGAATTTAGAATTTACGGTCTTATCAAAATCACCGAACAATGCGTTTGTACCATTATAGTCGGCAGCCATTAGGCTTACGCTACCCTTTGTTCCCTTTGCACCGCGTAGTGAAATACCAACGTAATATGCTTGTGAAGGATCAACTTCAAAGGTCTTAGTATAAACTGTTTTTGATACACCGGCATTCAAATACTTATTCTTAGTAAAGGCATCACCTGTTACTATTTTGAATTCTTTTGGCATACCGGACCAATCTGCCGAAGTAATCTTGTCTTCAAAGTTGTTGTTTTCTACTCTATTATATAGGTTTTCACAATAGGTGTAACGTGTGGATGCTTCGGTAATCATTGCGGGATGTAACTGGAATACGATGTCATCAATATAAATTGCTGAACCAGCTTCACCTGCTATTGTACCTACCGCAGCTTTTAAGAACTGTAAACCTTCTGTGTTATCAATACTGAAGGCTACTCTATGCCACTTGTTATCCTTAGCAACAATGGTGTGCTCTTGAGTATAAACGTCTTTTGCATCACCCGCTAAGTATAGTGAACCGCCATTTGCATTTTCAAACTTGTAATTAAAGGTAATTAAGTAGTTACCGTTTAATTTAGCCACAGGGAAGTTCATCCATGTTTGCCATAGCTTATGAGCTGCTGCATCGTCTGCTTGTGGTAAAATCTTTAATGATTTATTACCGGTTAAAACATTATTATCTGTTGCAGATGTAGCTGTGTAAATCTTGAAGCCATCTTCTTGGAATGGATGTTCGTTTGCACAGTCTAAAATATGAGCAACGTTAGGATCGCTTGAACGAACAGGATCAATATAGAAGTTATTGATTTCAAATCTTTCGGTTTCAAAGTCAACCTTTTCAATAATACCTTCGCTGTAACCAACTGCGTCTACAGTCAATGCAACATTATCTACCTTAGCAGCGGAGCTACCGTTGTTTGTAAAGGCAACGTTTATTGTCTCTTCGTTACCGGTTGTAAACGCTACTGTGTATTTGTTCATTGCGGTATTTTCAACCTTGGTTGCAGAAATGCTGCTTATTTGTGAGATGCTTTCTGACTTCATAAATTCAAGGCCGATAGCACCTGCTTCTAATGAACCTGCTTCTGCTTCGAAGGTTAATACATATTGAGTAAATGGTGATGCTTTAACCATTTGATAGATACTGGAGTTTGCAGGAATGTTTGCAACGCCGTTATCGAAGGTTGATTTTTCACCGCTTACTAACCATGCGCTATTGTCTCCCGAGAAGTCTGCGCTTACAATTTCTTCATTAGCATTGTATTCCCAAAGTTCAAGATCGTCAATGTACATATTGGCTTGGTCGGTACCCCATGGGTTCTTATAAGCATCTCCCTTAGAATAAGGAGGAGTTGCTGCTTCGAACTTAATACCAAACTCTAATGTTGAAAGTTCACCCGAGTTAAAGTATAGCTCGTAAGTATCCCAACCACGACCGCCGCCAAGACCGGTTTCGTTATAAATATACATTAAGTCTTTACTTTGTGTATCAGAAGGAACTTCAACACCTGTTGGACCAACATAGGTGTACATCATAGCGCTTTCGTCTTCTTCTTGCATATGATATTTGAAGCTGATCTTGTAGGTTGTGTTTTTGTTTAAACCTGTTAGTTCTAAACGTGTAAATCTCCAACGGTTAGAGCAATATAGTGCTTGATCACCGCTATATACACGCTTATTGGTTACTAAGAATGATGTCCATGAGTTATCACTTGAGCCATCAGCGTAAAGTTGATAATCAACTATTGAATCCATCCAGGTTTCTTTAATTTGAGTTTCAAGTGGGATGTTTTCAAAGCCTTCAAGACCTAAAACCTCACGAGAAGGTTTGTTATAGCCATCAAATTTAGCAACTAGAGTAATACTATCGTTATGTGTATCTTTGAATATTACATCGCCAGAAACTTTTTCATCGGTTTCTGCATCGAACCAACCTGCGAAGGTGTTGCCTTCGTATGGTTTTGCTTCAAAGGTTACTTCAGTGCCATCGGGGAATACGCCGGTCTTATCAACCGTTGCAGTACCACCTAATTGATAGCTTTGAAGTTGAACGTTAATTGCATGGAATCTTGCTTGTAAAGAAGTATCTTCTTTTAGATCCATTACATAATACTTATTGGTATCTACAGGATTGGTTGTTGTGCCGGGTTCATACCAACCGTCAAATTCAATATCTGAACGTGGGATTGCATAGAACATTGTTTCTTCACCGGCTTTAACGTTACCGTTACCTGCAGATGTTTGAGCAGTACCACCAATATCGTAAGTAGCGGTTGCATCTACAAGTTTTGTAGAGGCATCAATTTCTTCAATACCAATATCATCAACGTATAAGGCTGTTGCTTTACCCTTAGGATCAACCATCTGTAACAACATTGTAATTGCAGTGTGTTCTTTTGTGTTAAATGCAATTGAAATCTTTTGCCAGCCTTGTGCTGTACCGTTTAGATTTAAGGTATTTTCGTTTGTGCTTAAGTAAGAAATTGCCTTACCGCCTACACCATAGTTGTTTAAATTAGAAGAATCACAAGTACCGTCTTTCCATTGTTCGTCCTTAATGGTTTTGGGAACGATACTTACGAAGTTCATATATGAGCTTTCAGAAGTGAATTTAACCCAGAATGATAATAGATATCTCTTACCTGCTTCTAAACCGGTAATATCACGACCTAAAATCTGGTAAGACATCTTTTCAAACTTAACAGATTGCTTACCGCTACGAGATGTTTCGTTTGAAGCGGTTGCCTTTAGCCAGAAGGATTGAGGATCTCTTGGGTTATTGTTGTTGTCAACTTCTAAGTAGCCTACTGAGTAACCGTTACCATCAGAACCGTCTGTTGACCATACGCCGAACCAGCTACCTGCTTTAGTAGGAGTATTCTTGTTATCAAGAATGTTTTCACCGTTAGCAAAGTTTTCTGCGCCGGGTTCTACAACCTTGTTACCACTGCCTATCTTTTCGAATACAGGAGTTAGAACGGTGTCTTCCTTAAACATACCTGTATAAACAGTATCTGTGCCTGCTTCACCCGGAACGTCTACACCGTTTAGTTTCCATTTAACAAATCTGTTACCTGCAACAGGAGAAGCCATAAAGGTTAACTGTGCTTCCGTTTTGCCAACAGGAATGTAGCCTGTATCGGGATATACAGAACCAAGTTCCGCACTATCGCCTTCAGATTTGGGAGTGATTGGATAATCAAGCTCTGCACCGCAAAGTACTAGATTATCAACATAAAGGTTCTTGTCTTCAGGTACGTACTTTGGTGTTCCGTCATCGTAGAAGCCTTCTGTGGTGTTACCTTCGGGAGCCCAAACTATTAAAATCTTATTGGTTGTGGTAGAAGTTTTAAAGCTTGCAGAAAGATTTACCCACTTATCGTGAATTTCAATGTTTGCTGCGCTTACCCTACCTGCTGCACGATATTGATAAAGAATTGGAAGAGCAGTATTATCTGTCTCTTTAAATTTGCTTTCTGTGGATAGATCGCCTAAAATGTCATCTCTACCACAAAGTGTATTACCGTCAACACCGGAAGCATCGTAAATTACGAAGCTACCAAATTCTACGTATAAGCTCATAAAGTAGTCAAAGCTAAATCTGTATTCAGAGTTAGTTTTAACGTCAACTAATCTTGCAATCTTGCCCCACATAGGAATTTGAATTGCGCGGTTATACTTATTTGTGCTGTTTTCTTTTTCTACAACTGCAACGGTCTTGGTTGTTTGTTGTAGCCAGTTATCAGCGTTTGCTGTTGAATAGAATACATATAAATATCTATCTGTAATTGGGCAGGATTTATTGCCTAGAGCAGCTCTTGCACCAATAATAGATTGATCTTCTCTGTTGCGTAGACCTACAACGTAGTATTCTGCGTTTGTTGAAGTATCAACAACCTTTTCAATCTTTACTAAGAATGAATCTTTTAATACATCGTAGTCAGCTTTTGCTTTATTGTA